>NZ_JBHFNU010000032.1:0-81145 GCF_041929145.1 Aerosakkonema sp. BLCC-F183
ACTGACAACTGACAACTGACAACTGACAACTGACAACTGACAACTGACAACTGACAACTGACAACTGACAACTGACAACTGACAACTGACAACTGACAACTGACAACTGACAACTGACAACTGACAACTGACAACTAACAACTATGCTAAGTCGCGTCGCTGATTCCATCTACTGGCTAAATCGTTATGTCGAACGGGTAGAAAATATCGCCCGCTTTATCAATGCCAATTTCAATCTAATTCTCGATTCCCATGCGGGTGTCGCGCAACAATGGGAACCTGTCGTGCTGACTACTGGTGATTTATCGCTATTTCAAGAACGTTATGGAGAAGCTACGGCTGAAAATGTAATAGAGTTTCTTACATTCGATCGCGATTATTCCAACTCGATTTTGTCCTGTTTGCAAGCAGCTAGAGAAAATGCTCGATCGATCCGCGAAATCATTGCCTCAGAAATGTGGGAACACATTAATACTTTCTATTTTATGGTGAGAGATGCGGCGGAAAAACAAACACCTTTTGAACCGCAAGAATTTTTTACGGAAGTCAAACTGTCAAGTCACCTATTTGCTGGTGTGATGGATGCCACGATGACTCATAATGAAGGGTGGCACTTCGGTCAAATGGGACGTTTTCTGGAAAGGGCAGATAAAACCGCTCGGATTTTAGATGTAAAGTATTTTTTACTGTTACCTTCGGTGAAAGATGTAGGCAGTACGCTAGATGAATTGCAGTGGATGACTTTATTGCGATCTGTTAGTGCGTATGAAATGTATCGCAAACGCCAACATCGCATTACCCCAACAGGTGTGGCGGAATTTTTAATTTTGGATCGGGAGTTTCCGCGATCGATCCGATTTTGCCTGATGCAAGCAGAACGCTCTCTCCATCAAATCACCGCCTCTCCCCCAAACACTTGGAGTAACCCCGCCGAACGTTCTTTAGGTCGATTGCGTTCGGAATTAGATTATTTGACGATTGAGGAAATCATTCAAACGGGATTGCATGAATGTTTGACTCACTTGCAGAAACAAATATATAACGTTGGCAACAACGTTTTTGAAACTTTCTTTGCCTTAAAACCTGTCAATTAACTGCCGCGATAACAGGAATATCCTATGTCTGACGAAGAGAAAAAAGCTATTGTCCTTCAATATTATGAAGAGTTCGACAATGGCAATTTCGATAAGATACAGGATATGCTTGCTCCTAACTTTGTCGCACACATACCTGGCAAATCTGAACCGCTAAATCGGGAAACTTTTAAAGAATTTGGCCTGATGTTTCGCTCTGCTTTTCCGGATCTTCGGCACAGCTTTGAAGATATCATTGTCGATGAAGATAAAGTTGTCACCCGTGGAAGTTTTGCTGGCACACATCAAGGAAAATTGCAAGGTTTTCCTCCCACAAATAAGCGAGTTACGGTGTCGTTCATTCACGTAGACCGTATTGAAAATGGCAAAATCGCGGCACACTGGGGAGAAGCCGATTTAATGGGTATGTTGCGACAACTGGGTGCAGTTCCTGTGCCAATGCCGCTGGTTTGGCAGGGACTGAAAATTGGTGCGATCGTCTTCACAATTTTATGTATCATCGGTTTCCTAATCTACAGATATTAACTGTCTGACTTAGTTAAACTGACTTAGTTAAAAACCTCAAACCTAAAATCGGGATGCGTTACCAAATCGTTCACACCATCACCTACACCTACGATCGATCAGTTCTTCTGAATCCGCACGTTTTAAGGTTGCGATCGCGCTGCGATGGCACTCAGAAACTGCATTCTTTCTCTCTACAAATTGACCCAGAACCAATTGGTATTTCTCACATTACCGATTTAGATGGTAACGGCATATTGCAAACTTGGTTTGGTGGCAGCACTGATTATCTCAAAATTGAGGTACGCTCAGAAGTTGAAACTTATCGCACAAATCCTTTTGTTTATCTACTAGAACCTTGGGCGTTGAGTCTGCCGATCGACTACCCCGCTTCAATGCTATCCCAACTTCAGCCATATTTGCAACCGCAATATCAAATCAATGCAGACCCTGCCGTCATCCAATTAGCTCAAGAGATTGCTTTTGCTGCGGATTATCAAATCGGTACTTTCTTGATGCAGCTAAATCAACAGATCTACGAGAATTGCCAATATCTGAGGAGAGAAACCGGCGAACCGTTTCCTGGTGGGGTCACTTGGAAGGAAAAATCGGGTTCCTGTCGCGATTTGGCAGTTTTATTTATGGAAGCGTGTCGCGCCGTAGGTTTAGCTGCTAGATTTGTTAGCGGTTATCAGGAAGGAGATCCAGACCAAAAAGAACGAGATCTTCATGCTTGGGCAGAAGTATATTTGCCGGGAGCGGGTTGGCGAGGCTACGATCCCAGTCAGGGATTAGCAGTAGCCGATCGCAATATCGCTTTAGCCGCCAGCGCATTACCCGCATATGCTGCCCCCATTACGGGAGGTTGGCAAGGTACAGGAGTGCGATCGCAAATGAAAACTCACTTATTGCTAATAACTAATGACTAACTTGCACAAACTTGTCAGAACTTTGCTAGTGCAACAATATCAAAATTGTTAGGAATGCAAAGCTAAAGAATCTTCTAAGGAGATAAGTTCGTATCCCGCATCGGCTGGCGACACGACTGAAATAAAAACCAATGGTTCATCCCCGTTGTTTAATACTCCGTGTACGCATCCGGTATGAGCGACTACCACATCTCCTGCAACGATCGGCTTTGTTGTGCCTGCTTTATCCAAATAATATTCTCCTTGACCGCTCAAAACAGTCCAGGTATCTTGTCCGTTAGGGTGGATGTGCGGGAGAATTTGCTGACCTGGCTTGATGTACCAGGCGACAATGACAGCATCCTGCGATTCCGTGACGATCGATCGAATAGGCTCTCCGTCCGTCGGTTGCAGATATTTAGAACTGTTGAATATCCTAGTCATACTCATCTTTATTATTTATCGCCATTGCGAATCGACTCCACCAGCAAAAACAATGCTGCGTTCGGCATTTATGCAAAACAAAATTGTCTCACCGATCGCCAGAATAGTTCTGTATAATATGCTGCTTTTGGTGAATAAAAATGTGAGCGATCGCAACATTTTCTTAGCATGGTTAGCCAGCACGTTTGATGAGATTATTGCTACAACTAAATCGGAATCAGAATCGTAAATTCTGTTCCCACTCCTGGCGCAGAAACACAAGTCAGCTTACCTCCATGTTTTTCTTCCACAATCTGACGGGAAATAGACAAACCTAAACCAGTCCCCTTACCCACTTCTTTCGTCGTGAATAAGTGGTCAAATACCCGCTCTTTTACCTCTTCTGGCATTCCACAACCATTATCTTTGATGCGAATAGCGACAGCAGCTTCCTCTTCTAAAACTTCAGTACGAATAATAATTTTATTGGGATTAGCTGCAATTTCAGCAAAAGTACGGCCTTGATTTGCTTCTTCAAACGCATCGATCGCATTGGCAAGTATATTCATAAATACCTGGTTGAGTTGACCGGGATAGCACTCGACTAATAAGGGCAAATTCGCATATTCTTTGATCGTTTCAATCTCTGGTCGGTTACTATTAGCTTTGAGTTTATGCTTCAAAATCATTAATGTGCTGTTGAGACCTTCATTGATATTGAATGGCACTTTTGATGTGCTATCAGCCCGCGAGAATGTTCTTAAAGACGTGCTAATTTGGCGGATGCGATCGGTTCCCTCTCTCATAGATAAAACCATTGTTGGCAAGTCTTCTATTAGATAATCTAGCTCGATAGTTTCAATTGTTTGAGCTATTTCTCCCCCAGGATCGGGAAAAATGTCCCGATATAATTTCAATAAATCAATTAAGTCTTTTATATAGTTTTCCGCATAAGTTAAGTTGCCGTCAATAAACGCAAGCGGATTATTAATTTCATGGGCAATCCCGGCGATTAATTGACCGATGACTGCCATTTTCTCATTTTGGATTAATTGTAGCTGCATCTGCTGAATTTGTTGTAAATATTGTTGCAATTGCATTGCCCTCTCGCGCTCTCTCCTTTCTGATTCCTGCAATTCAAAATAAAGGCGAGAATTTTCTAAAAAGATACTTGATTGGGTACAATGAGTTTTTATCCTTGCGAATAATTCATCTTTGGCAATCGGTTTAGTTAGGTAATCATTGGCTCCAGCTTCTAAACCAACTACTAGATCGGCAACTCGATCTTTAGCAGTTAATAATAGCACCGGTAATTCATTCGGTTGCCAGGTTTCGCGAATTTTTCGAGTTACTTCATAGCCAGTCATACGCGGCATCATTACATCCAGCAAAATTAAATCAGGTTTGGTACTGCTTGACAAAATTGCTAATGCTTCTATCCCAGAAGCAGCCTCAAGAATTTCATATCCATATAAAGATAAATGGTTAACCAACACCTGACGATTTACAGGTTCATCATCCACAACTAAGATTTTGTAAGGTGTACCTTCAGCATTATTTATTTGGACTCGATCGATAATTTCTTGTGCGTTATAGTTACTTAATTTTTCTGAATCATTCACAGAAAATAAAGAGTCATAAATCCCAGATGAAGCTAACTGATATTTTCTGGCTATTTCCAACCCGCGACTTTCAACATCTGCGGATTGACTAACTGGTAAGGTAAAGATAAACCGCGAACCTTCATCAAGGACAGACTCAACCCAAATCTTACCGCTATGTAATTCTATTAGTTGTTTGGTAATCGCCAAACCCAAACCTGTACCACCGTAAATCCGCGCTGTGGAACCATCTGCTTGTTCAAAAGATTCAAAGACGCGCTCCAATTTATCTTCTGGAATGCCAATACCTGTATCGGATATAGTAACTTGAATTTCGCTCCTGGCATTACTAACTACTTGAGCCGATATATTCACACTACCGCTATGAGTAAATTTAATCGCATTACCGATGAGGTTATGGAAGATTTGCTGAAGGCGATTTTCATCACCCAAGACTAAAGGTAAATCTGGGGTAATATCATTGATTAATTGTAAATCTTTTTGATTTAGTAAAGGTTGGCTGAGAGTAACCACGAGATCTACAATTTCTCGCAATGCCACTGGCTTAAGTTGCAGTTCGATCGTTTGGTGTCTCAGTTTAGAAAAATCCAGAATATCGTTGACTAAATTAGCCAATCTCCGACCGCTACTGGCAATCATAACTAGATTAGAAATTGTGGCGGGTGGTAGCTTACCCGTTGCTCCCTCAATCAAAGATTCGGCAATCCCAATTATGCCGTTTAAGGGTGTCCGCAGTTCGTGGGAAGTATTAGCTAAGAATTCATCTTTTAATTTATCAGTTTTTTGGAGAGCTTCTTGTGCTTGTTTCAGTCTCGCTTCACGAGCATAAACTTCCGCAGCCATTGAGTTAAATGAATGCGCTAATCTCCCTAATTCATCCTCTCGTGCGGTATCCAGTTGAATATTGAAATCTCCAACTGCCACCTGTTCGGTAGCTGCCATTAATTTATGTAAAGGAGTAGCGATTTGTTGTTTGATTACAAACAATAATATGCCTATTTCAACTAGCAAGGAAATTCCGCCTAAAATTAGGACGAATCGGGCATTATCGAATGCTACTCCTGCTAAAATTGATTTGGGAAAAACTGTGATAAAGTACCAGTTAGGGCCATTTATTTTAGTAACTGCTAGATACTCTTGGGTCTTAGTATTATCAATTACTATCTGCCCCGGCTTTAAGTTTTTCACATATTCATAAATGCGGATTAGGTCTGAGTCTCCCGATTTCATTATATCAAATTTGCCTTTTTTATTTTTGATTTCATCCATCTTTTTGGGATGAGCAATTAGGAGACCGTCTTCTCTGAAGATTAGATTATAAGTACCGGGAAGGCTGTCTTTTAACGTGCGATCGAGCAATTCATTCAAAATGATATCATTTCCAATAGTCGCGATTTGTCGATCGCCTATATCAACAGGTGTCTCGCAAGAAATAATCCAATCTCTAGCAACTTTATCGTAATAAAGCCCCGTGCAAACTGTCTGACGGGAGGGATTATGTTGGCGATCGGCAATCCAGAAATATTCTTCATCGGGTATATATAAATCGGATTTAGCATTTTCCGCCCAAGGGACTTCTGGCCAATACATAACTACTATGTTCTCAGGTGCGTTAATGTAGGTATTTTGAAATCGACCGCGCCACGCCGGTCCAGAAGACATAACTAAGTTATAAAAAGTCATGACGCGCTGACGAATTTCCGAATTGAGTTGGACATTTTTTCCTATATAAACTCCAGGTTGACGGCTGCGATCGAACCCTTCTGGTTTATTTCTAATGACACCATCTTTTGATGGCTGGAAAAGTACCTCAAATTCATCTTTGACATCTTTATTTGCCTGTTCGTCTAGGCTGCGCTTCAATTCTTGCTCTAAGACAAAATGACTATCTTCTACTAAGCTAAAAATATTACTTTCTCTTTGACCTCTCTCGACGATATATTTTTCTAGCTGTCGGCGAGTTTGAGTTTCCAATGTTGACATTAAATGTACATAACTGAGGGCTGTCGAACCAATAATTACTAAAGCAATTCTCACGGCCATTTTGCTTAAGGTTTCGCGGGTAATTGAACCCTTTATTTTGGGGTAAATTTTTAGGTTTAACAGGGACATTATTTTTCTCTTTTGCAATTTGAAAGGGGAAATTTTAGCCACTTACTGCGTAAGTAACTCCCAAGTAATATGAACTAGACTAAGCTGTACAGACGTTTCCAGAAACGTCTGTACACCGGGTTTTTGAACGGAAAGCAAAAGGTTCCACGTTTCTTTATTGCCAGTAAAAAAACGTGATGAACCTGGTGGAAGATCTGAGTTCGCACCACTATGTAATATAATATACGGTATTCCGACCGATTAACAGTAGTTTAACAAAAAAATTTACTTATGGAGTGACAAATAGCTAACAACACCTAGCAGTTAATGCTTTGAGATAACACAGTAATAGGGTGAGCAAAGCCGCACCCTACAAAGAGCTTTGCATTCATGCTTAAAGTCAACCAATCTCAAGGAGTTTTTTTATGAGATATCGTCAAGTGCCGATCGCTACTCTTAGGTCTAAATTAGGGCCATTTGGCCAACGTGACAAAAATTACATTTTCCTTCTGTTAGTAACGATTAGTCTCAGTTTGAGTCTCTCGATCCGTGCCTGTGGTAAAGACAATCTTTCGCCAAACTCATCTCCTGTGGCGCAAATACAATCGATCGCGCAGAAGCGCAAACCGATCGAATTAAGTTTAGTTTCGTTCTCCATCACCAAAGCAGCTTACACAGAAATAGTACCTTTATTCAAAGAAAAATGGCGGCGCGAACATAACCAAGAAGTAAAATTTCGTTTAAGTTTTGCTGGCTCTAGCACGCAAGCAAGAGCGGTGATTAATGGATTGCCAGCAGATGTAGTGCATTTAGCATTAGCACTGGATACAAACAAAATTCAAAAAGCAGGTTTGATTAAACCAGGTTGGGAAAAAAGAGTACCGAATAATGGGATTGTCACTCAGACAGTAGGAGCAATTGTTACTCGTGCCGGCAATCCCAAACGAGTTTATACTTGGTTGGATTTAGCTAAACCGGGAGTAAATGTGATTACAGCAGATCCAAAAACATCTGGAATTGCGAGGTGGAATTTCCTAGCTTTCTGGGGCGCTGTCACCCAAACAGGAGGTACTGAGACAGAAGCATTAGATTTCGTCACAAAAGTTTTTCAGAATGTCAAAGTATTAGCAACAGATGCTAGAGAAGCGACAGATTTGTTTTTGCGACAGCAAGAGGGGGATGTTTTAATTAACTATGAAAATGAGTTGATTGTAGCCAAGCGGGAAGGTTTGGCAAAAGATACCGTTGTTGTCATTCCCGATATCAATATTTCCATCGATAATCCGATTGCTGTAGTTGATAAATATGTCGATCGAAGGGGTAGCCGGGAAGTCGCCGAAGCTTTTGTCAAATTTCTTTATACTCCGGAAGCACAACGAGCTTTCGCCCAAGTCGGATTTCGTCCTTTGGATTCTCAAGTAGCGCAAGAGTTGTCTGGTAAATTTCCTCACGTGACCAAATTGTTTACGGCTGAGGCATTCGGGGGATGGAATGCAATTCAAGAGAAATTTTTTAAGGATGAGGGAGTGTTCGATCGCATCCAAGCAAAAATTCGGGCGAAACGCTTATAATAGCAAATCCGACTTGGCACACTTAGTTAATTTGCCCCTGATTTTGACTTTCCCTATTCCCTAGCTACAGATCGCCACCACAGAAAAAGCCCTACAATTGTGGCAGCGATCGCAATTCCTAGCGCCAACTCAAAAGTAACGTCTACCCCTTCAACCAATGCTTCTACAGGTGCATTTGTGACATCGATTTTAGCAGCAGTATTAGCCCTAGAAATCGTCGATTTTGAAAACAAAGTCCCCAGTAACGCCACACCTGTTGTTAAGCCTAATGTCCGCCAGAAAGACAACAAACCGGAAGCTATACCTAACTGTTCCCGCTTCACCGTTCCCATCACGGCGCTACTATTGGAAGTATAGAACGTTCCCAGCCCCATCTGCACCGGTACAAGCCTGACAATAAAGCCCAAATCGGTCGATTTGTCGTCCAACGTGCTAGTTGCCCAGCACCCCAAGATCAGCAATAACAGCGCTACTGTGACGATCGTATGCTCTCCGAAGCGATCGGACATTGTGCCGGCAATGAATGAAGCTAACACCGATGATAACGGCAAAATTGTCAGCAATAACCCCGCCTGCAAGGGAGAATATTGCTTAACCAACTCTAGAAAGAAAGGTACGATCAAATCCATCGCGGCGATGATGATATAAACCATCCAAACTAGCAATAAACTAAAGCTGAATTCGACAGAGCGAAACATCCCCAAGTCGAGCATCGGCTCTTGAATCCGAGACTCTACCGCCAAAAAACAAATTAAACCGATCGCCGCTACAGCCAGCAAAATTTGCTCTGTGCGATCGCCTAAGCCAAAATTTTGTATTCTTGTCATTGCCAAAGCAAAACAAGTCAATGTTAGCGTCATTAAAAATACGCCAATCCAATCTTGTTTTTGTTTGATATTTATGCTAGAAAAAGACGGCACAAATAGGGCAACTATTAAACTCGCAATCATGCCGATCGGCACATTTACCAAAAAGATTAAACGCCAGTTACCCAAAGCGAGCAAAAGTCCTCCGATCGCCGGTCCCAGAGCAATTCCCAAAGTGAATACCCCGTTGAGAATTCCCAGCGCCCATCCCCGTTCCTGTTGGGGAAATGCTTCCGTTACGATCGCTACTGGCAACGCCGATACAAACACAGCACCGAGCCCTTGTAAAGCGCGAAAAGCGATTAAAAACTCTACCGTTGGTGCAAGTCCGCACAGCAAGCAGCCAATGGTGAACATGATTACTCCACCTAAGTACAACCACTTCTTGTTGTACATATCGCCCAATCGCGCTGCACCCAGCACCATAACTGTCAGCATCAGCACATAACTTAAGAGCGTCCATTGAATAGTCGCAAAGTTGGTATCGAGCGCTGTTATCATTACGGGAAGTGCTATGTTGACCAGGTAGAGCTGCAAGCCAAACATGAACCAACCAATTCCCGCACCCAGCATCGCTCCCCATTTTCCAGACGCACTGGGCGTTTGAGCCAGTTCGTTAGATTCTTCATTCGGGCTTTGTAATATTTCCACCATTTCTCTGATTTCAACAAGCGATTACTGGAATTTTATTGTTTTGTATTATATGGGAATTTTTGATATTTTAGCAAAAATTAGGTGGCGTACTACTTGCCATCAAAAAATGAAAGCTTTCGGCTTTATGAGGTAAAATGTTCATTTTTGTTACCAATTTGGAGATGCTGCGTTAGGCACGCCAATTTAATTATTGGTTGGCATATTCAATTTTTCGCCCGTGCTTAACACCCCCTACAGTTAAATCAGATTTTGTTATGCCCATAAATACGGGAGAGCCTATTGGACTGGCGCTGTAGCTTCCTCAACCAGTTTACCTATATCTGCGAAAATTTTCCGCAGCCATACACTCGCGGGATGATTTTCATTGCTCATATGCCAGCGAATATATACAGAAAAGCCTTCCATTCCTAAAGGTAAAGCCAAAATTTTTAAGTTCTCGACTTCTGTAAACTTTCTCGCTACTCGTTGTGCCAGCGTAGCAATCAAATCAGTTTGAGCCAAGATAAACGGTGCGATCGTAAAGTGAGGAATAGAAATGGTGATATGACGTTTGAGATTTTTTGAAGCTAAAACCTCATCTACTCGACCGATCATATCTTCTTTAATAGATACAAGCAAATGATTTGCCGCAACATATTGTTCTAGAGAAAGAGAGTCTCCAATCAAAGGATGGTTGCGGCGACAGACACAAACATAGTTTTCCTGAAACAGAAACTGTTGGGAGTGCCATTTTACCTGTTCTGGGAACAATCCGCAGATCAGATCCAGTTCGCCGCTATCAAGTAAAGATAGCAGTTTTTGGCGATCGCCTGACCTTATTCTCATCCTCACCCTCGGTGCAACAGCCTGTAATTTTTGCATCAATAACGGAAGCAGGACAAATTCTGTGTAATCTGACATCCCAATTGCAAATACAATCTCGCTAGTTGCTGGGTCAAAACTATCCTCGCACAACAGTGCAGTTTCAATCTGCTGCAAAGCGGGTTGAATTTGTTTGGCAAGTTCCAGCGCTTTAGGAGTCGGTTGCAGTCCCGTCGCACTTCTGACAAACAACTCATCGCCAAGCAAATTCCGCAAGCGTGCTAACGCATTACTTGTCGCGGGTTGGCTTAAGTTTAGTCGTTCTCCCGCACGAGTAACGTGTCGTTCGGTCATCAAAGCATCGAAGACAACGAGAAGATTCAGGTCAATGCCAGCAAGATTCATCTTATGAATAACACTTATACAAATTATCTATTAGACAAATAATTGTAGCCATTCCATAATGATCGGTAAAAGAATCTAACGATTCTTTACATTTCGCGGCAATGCTACAGCACCAGGAAAAAGACTAATGAGTGCAGATAAATTAAAGCGAATTCTGATGATAGTTGCCAACCCTTCTGTTTCCACAACTTTGGGATGGCCAGTCGGTTTTTGGGCAGCAGAATTGATTCATCCCTACGACAATTTTGTCAAGGCAGGTTGCCAAGTTACGATCGCCAGTCCGAAAGGCGGTAAAGTCGAATTCGATAGCCTCAGCGACCCTCGCGATGCACAAGGCTACTCAAAAGATGATACGCTTTCCCTTGAATACATTAATAAGCCGGAATTCATGGCATTGTTGGAGAACACGCCTGCGATCGCAAACTTCAACCCCAATGATTTTGATGCGATCGTAGTCTGTGGCGGTCAATCTCCCA
The DNA here is from genome assembly GCF_041929145.1 of Aerosakkonema sp. BLCC-F183. Taxonomy (NCBI): domain Bacteria; kingdom Bacillati; phylum Cyanobacteriota; class Cyanophyceae; order Aerosakkonematales; family Aerosakkonemataceae; genus Aerosakkonema; species Aerosakkonema sp. BLCC-F183. Next base: position 11,416 of record NZ_JBHFNU010000032.1, read on the forward strand.
TGTTCACCTTCCGACCGGATAAAGAATTAGCAAATTTGTTTGTAAAATTCTATGAGTCGGGCAAACCAAGCGCCGCTCTCTGTCACGGAACTTGCTTGCTTTTGGAAACGAAGTTATCAAGTGGAGATTATATCATCAAAGGCAAAACTATAACAGGTTTTGCGAACAGCGAAGAAGACTACGCCGATCGAGCAATCGGCCAACAAGTGATGCCTTTTCGCATTGAGGATGAAGCGCAAAAACTGGGGGCAAACTTTCTGACCGAAGCAGCCTTTTCTCCCTATGCCGTTCGCGACGGCAATCTCATTACCGGACAACAACAAAATTCCGGTCACGCAACAGCCAAACTTGTCTTAGAAGCGTTGGGATGAACTCGATGAACATTGCTTTTATTGGTGTAGGAAATGTGGGCGCACCGCTTGCCGATCGCTTACAAAAATTAGGCCACAATGTTAGTATTGCCGCCCGCGATTCTAACTCGCAATCTATTCGCGATGTCATAACGCGCAATGCCAATCTAATTGTACAGTCTCCTTCGGAAGCGATCGCATCTGCGGAAGTCGTATTTCTAGCCGTACCCTTTGCAGCCATTGAGCCTGCTCTTACCAGTTTGGGAGCAGCACTCGATGGTAAAGTGTTAGTTGATTGTACCAATCCTGTGGGAGCAAATCTTTCTCACGGACTGGAAAGCAAGATTTCAGGAAGCGAGAAAGTACAGCAACTGGTACCGAACGCTCGCACGGTCAAGGCATTTACAATCTACGGCTTTGAAAACTTTGAAGATAGCTTTTATCCAGGCTATGAAAATGTTAAGCCTGCGATGTTGATAGCCGGAAATGACTTGGCTGCTAAAGAAACTGTTGCCGAACTTTGCCGTCAGTTAGGCTGGGAACCTGTTGATACAGGCAATCTCTCGATGAGCCTGCATTTGGAACATATGACCTTGCTTTGGATTAAAATGGCACGAGTTCAGGGACGCGGATCGGGATTTGTTTGGGCAATGCTGCAAAGAAGCTAGAAAAGTCAAAAGTCGAAACAAAAAAACGGTGTCGGGCGTCGGAGAAGAAGAGGGAAAAGAAGAAAGGGAAAACAGGAAAGGGAAAACAGGAAACCTCGGTTACGGTGTTGCATTTGGATAAAAAAATTGTTGCCGATCGCGATCGATTGTCGCCCAAATGCGAGAGCCCCTACACAAAACATATTTAGTTATTTTTGTCAATTCATTCTACTCGACTGGCGCTCTAGCCCCTTTTTTTGACTTTTAACTTTTAACTTTTAACTTTTAATTTTTGATTCTCTACTACAGAAGAGGTAGAAGCTCTTAAATAAGCCTATCCCGCGTCAGATATGGATTTCAGACTTAGGAGGGATGTTCTTGACCCTCAGATCCGGCGATTCTAAGCCATAGAACATTAGTTTTGCCGAAATATAGAGTTTATACTCTCGGAATCTTTATCTCGGCGGGAAAATAAGATTGGATGAGGAAAATACTATGTTTGATATTGCCAGATTAAAGCTGGGATTGTACGGCCAGCCATTCTGGATAGCTCAGATTACTCCAAACGATCGCGCCGTTACCACACCAGCACAAGCAGCAGGACTGTTTTCTGGCCCGCAATTTTTCGTAGTCTTGATTGCTGGAATAGTACTGGCTTTTGCTTTTCAACTGCTGCTGACAAACCTCTCAGTTGCAGCCGGGATTTCATACATCGGACGAAGATCGGACGAAGATGATGATAGCGACGATCAAAGTAGCTTAGGCGGCACAATCCGTAAAGTTGGCAAAGCCGTCGGGATCTGGACTCTGATTACTGTGACGATCGCTTTATTCTTTGCTTGTTTCCTAGCGGTCAATCTCAGCCTCCTCAGCCCTCTCGATGCGGGTTTGGGCGCTATTCTGGGTTTGGTAATCTGGGGCGCGTATTTCTCCCTACTCGTTTGGGTAAGTTCGACAACAGTCGGTTCCTTAATCGGTTCGGTGATTAACACGGCGACTTCCGGTTTTCAAGCGATTTTGGGAACCGCAACCGCCGCCTTGGGTGCTAAAGCTGCCAGCCAGCAGGTAGTTGCTACTGCTGAAGCCGCAGCCGCCGCAGTCGGTCGGCAATTAGGTGCAGCGATCGACCCCACATCTGTACGGGAAACATTAGAAGATTATTTACAGACCCTGCGTCCGCCAGAATTAGATGTGCAAGGCGTCAGAAAGGAATTTGAAAAGCTGCTGAATAACCCCCAATTGAAAGCGATCGCACCCAACAATCTTCGCGATATCAATCGTCAAACATTTGTAGACTTGGTAAGCAACAATACCAACCTCTCCAAACGCGACGCAAATCGAATCGCAGACGCCCTACAAGACACTTGGAATCAAGCTGTCAATCGCACCCAAGGGCGAGATGTGATGGGCGAATTGCTCGATTATCTCAAATCCGCACAAGCTAAAGAGTTGCGATCGCCAGAACTCAACTCCAAACTCGACCAATTAATCGCAGAAATGCGCTCCTCGCGCCAAGCAACTGAAGAACAAACAGAGAAAACTCCCGGTTTGATGGGACAAGCGCGGCAAATGGCGATGACCGCAATTACCGGAGTACTTCTCGGCAGAAGCGACCTTTCCGATTTGGATATTCAAACTATCTTAAATCGACTGCAAGGTTTGCGAGAGCAACTAACATCTGGAGCAGATCGGCTCAGTTCTCAGGTGAAAGAGAATATCCCAGGTTTACCCGGCACTCCCAATACTATTAGATTGGATGTAGAAAACTACCTGCTCAATTCTTATCCCTGGCACTTTAACCGGGAAACTGTTAAACACGAATTCAAACAGGTAATTTACGACCCCGATGCCGATCCGGGAACTGTTCGCCGTCAATTGGAACAAATTAAGCGATCGGATTTCGTAGATTTGCTTCAGTCGCGGGGTTTGTTTACCCAAGATGAACTCAATCAAATTGCCGATCGCTTAGAAGAAGTTCGGCAAGAAGTTCTCGCTACCGTTCAGTATCGGGAGAAGGAAGAAAAAACTCTGGATGTTCGCACGCGAGTAGAAAATTATCTGCGCGATACTCGTTACGAAGACTTGAATTCAGATGCGATTAAACGCGACTTCAAAGCTATTCTGTCAGACTCGGATACCAGTTATGAAGAGTTGCGCGATCGCTACTCTCAATTTGACCGCGCCGCTTTCTTGCAAATCCTCGGTCAGCGTCCAGAAATAACGCCGGAAGAAAGAGATAGAATTATCGGGGATTTGGAACAAACTCGCGATCGCTCGATCGTGGAAGCCAAAGGTCTGCAAGACCGCGCCAAAGCTGAAGCAGAAGCGCTGTGGTTGAATTTGGAGTCGTACTTGCGTAACACTGGCAAGGAAGAACTCAATCCCGATGGTATTAAGCGCGATCTGGCTACTTTGTTGAACAATCCGACGGCGGGAACTTACCTGATCCGCGCACGCTTGTCTCGCTTCGATCGCGATACTTTGGTGAAATTGCTCAGTCAGCGCCAAGATTTGAGCGAAGACCAAGTAAATCAAATTATCGATCGGGTACAATCAACTTGGAATAATGTTGTCAGCGCACCGCAAGTTGTGGTTGACAAAACCAAAGAGCAGTACGATCGCGTTACGACTGCGATGAGCGATTACCTGCGGAACACCGGTAAGGAAGAACTCAATCCGGAAGGAATCTCTCGCGATTTAGCCAGACTGTTCCAAAATCCTAAAGAAGGTAGTTTGGCTTTACGCGCACGCCTGTCTCAAGTCGATCGCGATACGCTGGTGAAGTTGCTCAGTCAACGCCAAGACCTCAGCGAAGAACAGGTCAATCAAATTATCGATCGCGTACAGGATACGATTCGCAGCATCGTGAAAGCGCCTCGTCGCTTCGCACAAAGGACTACAGCCACTGTGCGGGATTTCCAAGCTACTTTGGCAGATTATCTGCGTAATACTGGTAAAGATGCTCTTAACCCAGAAGGCATTAAGCGCGATTTGTCTCTGGTGCTGCACGACCCGCGTACTGGGATGGAAAGTTTGGGAGATCGCCTCGCTCGCATAGACCGCGATACCGTCATATCCTTGCTGTCTCAGCGTCCGGATATTTCTCCAGAGGAAGCCGCTCAAATTGTAGATCGAGTCCTCGCCGTGCGCGATCGGTTTGTGGAACAAGTGCGGAGCGTTCAACGCCAAATTCAAGATGCGATCGACAGCGTTTTTGCCCAAATCCGCAATTACCTCAATTCTCTCGATCGGCCCGAACTCAACTATGATGGCATTAAACGCGACGTTCGTCAGTTGTTTGACGACCCGCAAGCCGGTTTTGACGCTCTGCGCTATCGTTTGAGTCAGTTCAACCGCGATACGCTGGTAGCGATTTTGAGTTCCCGCGAGGATATCTCTGAGGCTGACGCCAATCGCTTGATCGACCAAATCGAAGGCGCTCGCAACAGCGTACTGCAACGCGCAGAACGCATTCAGCAAGAAGCGCAGCGACGCCTAGAAGATGTGAAGCGCCAAGCCGCCAAACAAGCCGAAGAAACCCGCAAAGCCGCTGAAAGTGCTGCTTGGTGGTTATTTGGCACCGCGCTTACTTCTGCCTTGGCTTCCGCAATTGCCGGTGCGATCGCTGTAGGCTTGTAAATTTAAACAGATTTTCTCCGCTAACCTCAGATGCAAGCCTCTCCTGCGATAAAAGTGAGAGGCTTTTTTATTTTTGGTCTGCGGTCATCGGTCATTGAGTAATCGAGGGTTAAATTTTTACCGCAGATGTAGGCAGATTAACGCAGATTAACGCAGATAAGAGGGCTCTCCCGTTTTTGTTGCGATCGTAGAAACTTATCTAATCGTAGGGTGGGTTAGGCACGGGCGATAATTTCAACACTTTCGATCGATAATTTACTTCCCGTGCCGTAACCCACCATTCCACCTATCTGTAACATACATAAACATTTTCCACCATAAACCCGAAAGACCCAGATTCCGTAGTTGCCTAATCGCACAACCGTAATTTTCTCTTTAAGCAGTTCTCAAAAGTTGATTGTATCGCTCTAGTACCTTCAGATCAATCTCAGGTAGTACTTCTTGAAGATAGTCATGCTTTGCACCTGTATATTGCATGAGCTTGAAATCGGCTCTAATTTTGTGTAGGAAATCTGTAACTTTTTCAGGCTCTATGGCATCTATGACATACCAATATATACTTTTTAGTAACGGGTATAACTCAACTCGGTGTTGAAATTGATAAAGTGACAGATTATAGAAAGATTTTTCGGAAGTGTTTACAAAAAGGCACGCTGTGACATTGCTGAAAACTGTTTTCACATTGATATCCGTATTAGGTTCAGCCGCTCTAACGAAATGAGTAACTACGCAATAACCTTGCAAATCTCTTTGATAAGACACCACATTTTCAGATACACCTGATATTCCTTGTGCGATGTATGCTCTGACCTGATCTCCAGAACATCCGCGTAACTGCTTTCCAAGGCTATCAATGTATAAATAATCTTTATCCCTAAATTCCATTTTACTCCAAAACATTGGAGAGTTGTAATTACGCTCTATCCATTCCATGTGTAACTTACCACAGTAATGAGATTGGTCGTTTAATAAGATCTTGAAGTGAAACTTATTATTTTCTTTATCAAAAAATATCGAACTTCCTTCTAAGAAAGATAAATTAAAATCTGAAAATAAACTTTCGGCAAATTCATGATGAGAAAATCCAGCCATATATGTAATGAAATTACTTTCAAATTCAGAAAGTTCTTGTCTGCACAAAAGTGCCTCTCTAAGTAGCTCGGTAGTGGGTTTTCTACACAAATTTATTAGTTCCGCGAGTTTTTGATTCACAGTTCTATACCTTATCTAAGCGTGACAATTCCTTTCCGCACGAGTTGATGTACTTGAGCTTGAATGACAGTTAAGGAGTACTGGGTAGATTTGATTTTATGCACCGAATATGGCTCCTTACCTAGCGGGATAATGTTGAATAGTATACCTCCCTCAAAATAATTTGTCGGTTGTTAATATCACTCTTTGGGTTTACATTCTTCTCTACCTTTAGATAGAAGAAGATATATCTACCTGAATTAATGTTCCCTTAAACTAGGTTGGCAGTACCTAACTGGCTTGTAAAAATATGCTTTTGATGACAATATCGGTAGATATCAGTGCCGCACCGAAGGCGATCGCAATCTTCATTTTCACCCTCACCCTTGTCATCTGGCAGCCGCGAGGATTGGGTATCGGGTTTAGCGCTGTGGGAGGAGCGCTTTTGGCTCTCGCTACGGGTGTTGTTAGCTGGAAAGATATTCCAGAAGTTTGGCAAATTGTTTGGAACGCTACTTTCACGCTAGTAGCTTTGATCGTGATTTCCCTAATTTTGGATGAAGCCGGTTTTTTTCGTTGGTTGGCACTTCATGTGGCTCAGTGGGGTAAGGGTAGAGGTAAGCTACTCTACCCGTTGGTGATTCTGCTGGGAGCGGTTGTAACGGCTTTGTTTACCAATGATGGGACTGCTCTAATTCTCAACCCAATTGTGATGGAAATGCTGTTAGTGCTGGGTTTTGGTTTCCAAGCTACCCTCGCCTTCGTGATGGCGACCGGTTTTATCGCCGACGCTACCAGTCTGCCGCTCACGGTGAGCAATTTGGTCAATATTATCTGCGCTGACTATTTCCATATTTCCTTTGGCGAGTACGCTTTGGTGATGGTGCCGGTGAATTTTGTCGCTACTGCTGCGAGTTTGGGGGTTCTGTGGTTATACTTTCATCGCTCTATCCCGTCGCGCTACTCTGTTGCGGAATTGGCATCGCCGGCAAGCGTAATTCGCGATCGCCTCGTGTTTCGTTGCAGTTTTGCCGTGTTGGGGTTGCTTTTGTGCGGTTATTTCCTTGCGGAACCTCTGGGGGTGCCAGTTTGTTTAATTGCCGGTTTGGGTGCTTTGGTACTGTTGGTTTTAGCCGGACGCTGGCTTCAACCGAAAAGCAAGGCGGTGATTCCCATTCGCAAGATTTTGCGAGAAGCGCCTTGGCAGGTGGTGGTGTTCAGTTTGGGGATGTATCTGGTGGTGACGGGACTGCGAAATGCGGGTTTAACGGCGATTCTCAGCCATAGTTTGGCGCGATTGTCGGATTGGGGTTTCTCTGTAACCGCGATCGGTACTGGCTTTATCGCAACTTTATTATCTGGCGTGATGAATAATCTGCCTACAGTTTTGATTAACGCGATCGCTATTCAAGATGCAGCCGATCTCGATCCTCATATTCGACAAGCTATGGTCTACGCGAATGCGATCGGCTGCGATGTGGGCGCAAAGATAACGCCCACAGGTAGTCTATCTACTCTGCTGTGGTTGCACGTTCTCGATCGCAAAGGGTTACACATCAGCTGGGGACAGTATCTGAGTATCAGCATAATTCTCACCTTACCCGTTCTTTTTGTGACGCTCCTCAGTTTGGTGCTGTGGCTTCCCTTGGCAAGAGCGTAGAGGGGTTAAGTACTCTGTGACTTACATCACATCAGTCACTAACGGAAATCACGGGGAATACTGATATACATCACTAAATAACTGTAAATGTCATCACAAGATACAAGAGATTGCGGTCACTCAAACTATCCTGAAAAAATTCCATACTAGGTGTAATAATTCAGTAGTTTCTCGGATGTGCTATGCAACTGCTGCACAACACCGATTTTGAACAGGCAGACAATTGGTTATACCAATCAAAAAAAGTGCAAGAAAGTTTGAATGAATACACGATAAATCTGACACCAGTCTACCCAAAATTGGTAAAAACAATTCCTCACCAAAAGCGGGTAGACGCCAGACGGCGCGAAAGCAAAATCTCTGTTAATCATGCTTTTGGCAAGCAGGAAGATAGCCAAATAACAGCTAGTTTGAACGCTAAACTGGCAGAATTAAATTTTTATGAAGAAAGCATTGAATCTAATTGTCCGGCAGAAGAAGCTGTTAAGCTTTTTAAGGCTAACCCTTTGCTTCCTGGTATCATCCTCTCGGAGGAAGGTAAGTTTTTTGGGATGATTTCGCGGCGGCGCTTTTTCGAGTATATGAGCCGTCCGTATGCTTGCGAGTTATTTTCAAAAAGACCTATTGTTGCACTCTACGGTTTTGTTCAAACTGAAATTTTAATCCTTAATATCAATACGTCGATTGTGGTGGCAGCTCGTCAGTCTTTAGAGCGATCGCCTGAGTTGCTCTGCGAACCGATCGTTGTACAAGACGAACGGGGAATATATAAAATGTTAGACGTACATCAGTTACTTTTGGCTCAGTCGAAAATTCACGACTCGGCAACAGAAGCACTTCGGCAAGCTGAAGTTAAATATCGCAGTATTTTTGAAAATGCTGTGGATGGGATCTTTCAAACAACACCAGATGGACTTTACCTCAGCGTTAACCCAGCACTGGCACATATTTACGGTTACGACTCGCCGGCAGAACTAATACAGAGTTGCACGGATATCGGACGGCAACTTTATGTAGATCCCAATCGGCGGGCTGAGTTTGTTGCTAAGATTGAAAAATACGAATCTATATCCAGATTCGAGTCACAGGTTTATCGCAAAGACGGTAGCATTATCTGGATTTCCGAAAACGCTCGCACAGTTCGAGACGAAAAGGGCAATTTACTTTATTACGAAGGTACTGCGGAAGATATCACCGAGCGCAAACAAGCAGAGGAAGCTTTGCGCCAATCGGAAGCGCGATCGCGCCAACAAGCAGCCGAACTGCAAGCAGCTTTACAGCAACTTCAAAAAACACAAGCTCAATTGATTCAAACTGAAAAAATGTCGAGTTTGGGACAGTTGCTTGCTGGTGTTGCTCACGAAATTAACAATCCGGTTAACTGCATTTACAGCAATCTTCCTCACACCCATAGATATATAGAAGATTTGCTCAATCTTCTCAAGCTCTACGCTAAGCACTATCCCCAACCTCACGAGGAGATCCAAGCTGAAGCTGACGCGATCGACTTAGAATTTTTGATGGACGATTTGCCCAAAATCTTGTGTGCTATGCAGCAGGGAGCAGAGCGCATTTGCGAAATAGTTTTGTCGCTGCGAGATTTCTCGCGCCTGGATGAAAAGCAAATGAAGCCTGCCGATATTCACCAGGGAATTGATAGCACTCTGCTCATCTTGCAGCATCGCCTCAAAGCAAAGGGAGGACATCCAGAAATTCAGGTGATTAAAGAATACGGCGAATTGCCTTTAGTAGAGTGCTATCCCGGACAAATTAACCAGGTATTTATGAATCTGCTTAGCAATGCAATTGATGCTCTGGAAATGGGGACTGGGGAAAATAATGTATTCCCAATCCCGACAATTTGGATTAGCACCCAAGTTATTGGCGATCGCGTCAGAATATGTATTGCCGATAATGGCCCTGGTATGACCCAAGATACCCACAAGCAGATGTTTGAACCTTTCTTTACCACCAAACCCGTCGGTAAAGGTACGGGTCTCGGTTTATCGATCAGCAGTCAGATTATTGAGGAAAAACACAATGGCAAATTAGAATGTAGTTCTATACTGGGACAAGGAACAGAGTTTGTCATCGAAATCCCGATTCGTCACTAGGGAAGTGAGGTGCTAGGGGTTAGTGATTAGGGGCTAGAGGAAGAGACAAGAGGGAAGAGGAAAGACGGAAAAGGGAAAAGATTTATTCTCCCGCTCCCCCGCTCTCCCACTAGAACTCTCAATTAATCTTTATGAGCAATCCCCAAGTTGTGCGTAGTATATTTAAATTCTTTCCACAGAAGTTTAATTTGTTCGTATGCCTGTGTGGGAGAAATTTTACCGCCTGTTTCTAATGCAGAGATATAAGAAACTTTTTGAGCTAATTCTTGGAGATTGGCATTATAAAGTAAATGCTCTGGAGTTAACTGACCGCGATAAGAAATATGCGGATATAAAAAGTTATTTTTATCGAGCGATTCAGTCATTTACATTACTCCTCTGTTAATTATTTATCGATAAATCTCACAACCTACAGCGGGGTTGATATTTGGCCTTTTGCCTGAAATCGGATAAATGGAAAAAACCTGGTAAGTTTCTCTGCCATAAATAAACAATAAAATTGTTTATCAGGGCTGAGCGCTTTTTTTGGCGGAGAAACTACCAGGTAAATCATCTTTAGTCCGATTGCTGTCCTTATTAAATAAAATAATCTTTATTGTTTACCCCCCACTTCTTTCGTAAGTATAGTCCCGATGTTAAGTTAGTCTGTGTTTGCTAATACAGCGATCGCCTAAAAAAACAACCCCGTCCTTCACATCGGGGCTGTCTTTTCTGGGAGGGCATGACTAATGCAGCATGAGACAAGTAACCCCCCAGTTCAATTCTTCTTCGCCTTGCCTTCTGCATAGATGTACCCTGCCATAGGTATGGAAGGGAAATTGTTGTCGCGCTGCACGAATCATCTTATTCGATCGCTGCTGCTCAAGCTATCAAGGTTTGAACTTAGCAAATTTTTCGTTATAATTTACAGTCCTATTCCTGCAAGCTATTCGTCTTCGCCTCACCGCCCCTCAGATCAGATCGCATTTGATACCGCATTACTCCGAATCGGTCTTGTCTTTTTGATTTTTGTGGCTGTGTTTTCCGCCTTCGCGACCAATTTCAGCCATATGTTCGCGATCTTTACTGACCGCTTGACCGCCTTTGCGACCGGCTTCTCTAGCTTCTTCGGGCGTAAACTCGTGAGCGGTTCCCTTTTGATGTGCGGCTTGTCCTCCCTTACTCGCGATTTCGCGTTGCTTGTCTTTGTCCATAGAAGCAAATCCGCGCTTGCTTTTCTCCGTCATAGTATTTGTCCTCACCTTACTAGCTTTTTTAACTAACTATACTTCTACAGACTAAACCTGCTGAGTTTGCCTAATCCTCTGCCTGTAGAAAGAAGCACCAGACGAGAGGGAAAAATTAGCACAAGGAAGAATTTAACTTTTTTATCCTTCGATCTTCTTAGTTATTGATATGGCCATTGTTGAACTAATTGAGTTGTCAACCTATATTCTAAGTCGATCCGCACCATACAGTGCAACAAGCCAAGTTAGTTCTAACAGCAACTCGCTTTTCCTGAGAAGAGTTACGTAACCTCCCGAATATTTTTTATACCATAAATTTATAAGTATAGAATATGGGGTAAAGTTAACATCTATCCTTGGATAGATAAAATAAATTTTGGCTTAAATTTAAGCATGGCAAATTTAATTGATGTGCTTTAATGGTATAGATTTTTTTAAGATTTGAATTTATAAAAAAATACTATAAAATAAAGCTATACATATAAACGCAATCATTTATTCGCGCTCGGTCATAGAGTTGGTTGAATGCGACGATAAAGAAACAAGACAGAAAAGAGCATCGTTGATTAGGTTTGCGCCTACACCCTACAGAGGTATACACTGAAAAATAGATACCTGACGACCAAAGAATAATGACTGGGTAATCAAAAATAGTCAAAATATCTTTCTTTAGTTAGTATGCAAAAATCAAAAATACCTGTACCTTTTGTTTATCAGGGAGAGTTTAAAACTTGCATATGAACGTAGATTTATTTGCCAAACAGATAGAAGCAATTCACGGTCGCTTATACCAGCTGTACGAAGGAGCTAACGCAACCCCTTTGCCGCAACCGGACTTGCTGCCAAAAGCTTTTAAAGAACTGGGTACGGCCTCGGAAGCACTACAAATAGCAGCAGAGGAACTGTACCAGCAAAATGAAGAGTTGATAGAAGTCAGATCCCAGGTAGAAGTAGAACGCCAGCGCTACATGGATCTGTTTGAGTTCGCTCCGGATGCTTACATAGTGACTGACGCACAAGGGAAAATCCGGGAAGCCAATCGCGCCGCCTGCTCACTGCTGAACCTAACACAAAAGTTCCTGATCGGCAAACCCCTGATAGTTTTTATCACTGAGTCAGAACGTTGGGTTTTTCGTTCTGAATTAAACCGAATTCAGCAAAAAGACCGGGTGCAAGAATTGGAAGTGCGAATGCAAGCTCGTGGGGGTGAGCAGTTTGATGCGTCTGTAAAAATAGCTCCCGTCTTAGATGCGGAAGGCAGACCGATCGCCCTACGCTGGATGCTGCGAGATATCTCAGCACAGAAGCGGAGTCTACAGGCGATCGATCTTTTCGATCTGCATCCGAGCTGCGATCGTCCCGCTCAAGTTTATGCTAAAGGTGAAGTTATTCCCCTCAATTCCCAAATTATTTGGCTAGTATGTCACGGCTTGGTGAAACTGACTACCTTGAGCGAAACCGGCCAAGAAGTATTAGTAGGATTGGCAGGCGAAGAAATGCCTTTTGGTTCCAGCTTAACCTCCCTGCAAGCTTACCAAGCGATCGCCCTATCGAAAGAAGTTCGATTAGTGTCGGTTTCCTTAACAGAAATAGCCGCCTCCCCAAAACTCGCGCAGACACTTTTCTCTAAAATTAACCATCGACTGCGCCAGACAGAATCTCTTTTAGCCATTTCCGGACAGAGGCGAGTCAAAGACCGCTTGTACTATTTTCTGCTGCTGTTGAAACAGGAATTTGGCGAAGCAGTCCCCGAAGGAACTCGTCTGAGAGTTCGCCTCACCCACGAAGACTTTGCAAATGCTTGCTGTACCACCAGGGTGACGATTACCCGTCTGCTTAGTAGGTTACAGCAACAAAATACTATCTTGTTTGACTCTAAATCTCATATCATCATCAGGAATAGCAATTTGTGATGTGTAGTGAGGTGGAACAGCAACAGTTTTTGTGTCGAATTTAACAGCAAAATATTCTAACCATTGACGAAAATTAGACCGAGCTACATCATTGATGGTCAAAATTCTTCCTCTTCCCCTACTCCCCCGCTCAAGAGCCTATGCGGCTAACGCCCCAGGCTTCGCCAACAGGACTGGTGGGAAATTTCTGCCGTCTTGCACTAGCCCTCTGGCTTCTCATCTTATCCGTATAAATAAGTAATTTTGGTTTTGGGCTAAGTAATAATACGGAAGTATCTCTCGGCTTGAAAAAGGGCTATGGCGATCGCACCTAAACCTAAAACATCACGATTATAATTTTTATTAATAAATATTGCTAAATAAGAAAATAAATATTAAAGTTTAAACTAGCTGTAAAGATACAGAATTTCTTAATAGGGCTTACGCATTTAATCGCGGGTGCAGCGGGTAAAGGTGCAGAGGAGCCGATCCTCTGCTGTCAATCGAGCGTTGAAAAAATTAAATCCTGTTTAAAACTTTAGTTTTTCTCTGGATTTATAAAAACATAAGCATACGAAGAGTGGATACAAGCAAACCAGGTGGATACAACAATGGCAACGGAAGGTAAAGAAAGCGCGATCGTTGAAAACCGGTCACTCAAAGTAGAGCAGAACTTACGGTGCGCCTCGGACAAGTTTTTCGCTCTCTCCCTAGATATGCTTTTCGTCGTGGGTTTAGACGGCTACATCAAACAATTGAACCCCATGTCGGAAAAAACGCTCTGCTTTACAAGCCAAGAATTTCTTTCCTTACGGTTGCTGGAATTTGTTCATCCCCAAGACCGGGAATTTACCCGGACACAATTTCAGAAGCTCGAAAATATAACAGAGACTGTTTCCTTTGAAAATCGCTGTCGGTGCAAAGACGGCTCCTACAAATGGCTGTTGTGGAACGCCACCCTATCTCATGAGGAACAATTAATTTACCTTGTCGCGAGGGATATCACTGCGAGTAAACAGGAAAAACAAGCTTTGCAGGAAACTGAAGAACGTTACCGCTTGTTAGTTGAAAGCGTCAAAGACTATGCCATATATATGTTAGACCCCCAAGGGCACGTCATCAGTTGGAACGCAGGAGCCGAACGGTTAAAAAGATATCGGGCAGAGGAAATCATCGGTAAGCATTTCTCATGTTTTTATCTCAGCGAAGATGTAGAACAAGGCAAACCGGAACAAGAATTAAGAGTGGCTCAAGCGGAAGGCAGGTTTGAAGACGAAGGTTGGCGCGTGCGAAAGGACGGGTCGCGATTTTTGGCCAATGCCGTCGTCACAGCTTTGCGAGGGAAAGACGGACAGCTGCGCGGTTTTGCCAAGGTGACGCGAGACATCACCGAACGCAAGCTAGCACAAGAGGCGCTCCAACTGGCGCACGACGAGTTAGAAAAACGAGTAGAAGAACGAACGGCTGAGCTAACTCAAGCTAATGCCCTTTTGAGACAGGAAATCGACGTTCGCAAGCGTACTGAAGTGGCATTGCGCCAATCAAAAGCACATTTAAAAGAGCAAGCCAAGCAGCTGGAAGAAGCTTTGCTCGAACTGCACAGCACCCAAGCGCAACTAATTCAAAAAGAAAAAATGTCTAGCTTGGGGCAATTGGTCGCGGGTATCGCCCACGAAATTAACAATCCCGTCAGTTTTATTTACTGCAATCTAGATTATGCAAATCGCTATATGCAAGACTTGCTCCACTTGTTACGGCTTTACCAACAAAACTTCCCTCAAGGTACGCCAGAAATTTTGGAAGCAGAATCAGCGATCGATTTGGATTTCCTCGTAGCAGATATCACTAAATTGTTATCCTCAATGAAACGGGGAGCGAAGCGCATTCACGAAATTGTTTTATCCTTGCGGAATTTTGCGCGACACGACGAAGCCGAGATGAAATTTGTCAATATTCACGAAGGGATTGACAGCACCCTCAGTTTGCTGCAAAACCGCCTGAAAGCAACAGAAGGTTGTCCGTCTATTCAGGTGATTCAAGCTTACGGCGATCTACCTCTGGTGGAATGCTATCCCGGACTGTTGAATCAAGTGTTTATGAATTTGTTCGCCAATGCAATTGATGCTTTGGAAGAGTTAGAACGTACTAAGGTTACAAGTCTCTCACCTTCCCACCCTACCATTATCATTCGCACAGAGGTTGTCGGTCAGCGGATAAGAATAAGTATTGCCGATAATGGCCCAGGTATGACAGAAGAAGTGCGCCGACGGTTATATGACCCATTTTTTACCACCAAATCCGTAGGTCAGGGTATAGGTCTTGGTTTATCGATTTGCTACCAAATTGTTGTGGAAAAACATCGCGGTCAATTGAATTGTATATCCCAGCCTGGGAAGGGTGCGGAATTTGTAATTGAAATACCCGTTTTTGCACGCTCGACGCAGCCGACTTCCTTGCTGTCCAAGACAGAGGTATCCTCTCAGCAACAATTGGCGTTAAATTGAATTGAAGAGTCTTGGCTTCCTTTCCCCTTATCCCTTTCTCCCCCACTCTCGGCTCTCTTTCTCAGAGATATTTGAGGTTGCTTTCATGACACAGCCATCAAATTCTAACGACTTCGTACAAACTCCGCAACCAAATCGATCGTCAAATATTTTTATTTGGATTATGGCGAGTTTAGGTTGCGGCTGTTTGGGTCTGTTTGTATTAATGATTATTGCCGCCATAGCTTTGCCTACTTTTCTCAACCAAGCTAATAAAGGAAGACAATCAGAAGCCAAACAATATGTCAATGCTATTGTCAAATCGCAGCAAGCTTTTAGAATCGAAAAACAGACTTTTAGCAATTCTCTTGAAGAATTAGGAGTGGGAATTAGGCCGGAAACGGTCAATTATAGCTATAAAATAGTGCCTCAGCCGGATAAAAGCAAGAGCGCGATCGTCACTGCACAAGCGAAAAGATCCGGTTTGAAAAGCTATACTGGTGCTGTGTTCGCGATTAAAAATGGCAACGATGTCACTACCGTTACAGTTATCTGCGAAAGCAATCTCTCTACCAACAAACCTCCAGCAGCACCAAAACCTCCTCAAGGTGAAAATAGTATAATTGAATGTCCTTCCGGTTCGCAAAACATCAGCCGTTAAAATATGAAAATTATCGATTTAATTACTTGGTTTGAAAATTGGGCTCCCCCATCATGGCAAGAAAGTTGGGATAATTGCGGTTGGCAAATTGAGCCGGGAATTTTGGATGAACCAGTACGGGTATTAGTTTGTTTGACTCCCACTTTGGCGGTGATGCAGGAAGCAATTTCTCTTCGCGATAATGGGATTCCAGTTAATTTGATATTTGCTCATCATCCGCTCATTTTTAGTCCGCTGAAATCCCTCCAAAGTGGGAATCCTATTGCGGAAATGGTTAGACTTGCCTATACCCACAAAATTGGGGTTTACACCGCTCACACTAATTTCGATCGAGTTAATGATGGTACGGCGGATATGTTAGCGCAAATTTTGGATTTAAAGCAAGTTACGCCGATAACTCCCAGTCAAGATGGATTGGGATACGGTCGCGTTGGCTATCTGGAACCATCCCTTACTTTGAAGGATTTGCTCACGGAAATTCAAACTCGACTTTCTCCTCCGAATCTGATATTTTCACCTGAAAGTAATTTAGATATAACTATTGACAAAGTGGCGGTTTTAGGGGGTTCGGGAGCAAGTTTTATTTCGGCTGTTGTGAAGACGGGAGCTAAAGCTTATCTGACTTCTGATTGTAAGTTTCACCAATTCCAAGAAGCACGCGATCGCGGTATTATCTTAATCGATGCCGGACATTATGCCACAGAAAGACCGGCGTGCGATCGCTTAGTACAAAAATTCAGAGATTTAGGTGTAGAATGGGCACAACTGAGCCAGAAAGATGAAGACTTTCGCCAATTTTTTCAACAGCGATAAACATTACAAACCTAGATTGCTATCTACAGCATAGAGTTGATAAATATCACTCTGTTGCGACGGGTCAATATTGGGTAAATACTCGTGAGTAGTAAACAGAAACCGATCGTTGAAAATGCTAAAATTACTCGGTTCTGGCCCAACAGCACCTGGGTTAACATCATTTACCCTTACCGTACTTTCCGACGTACCGTCACTTCTCCAAAGCTCTTGAATGCTATTTTTATCACCCACATAGGCAGAAAAGTACAAAGTATCCTTAAAACTGTGAAAATTTGTCAGGAAATTGTTATCAAACTGTGATTCGATGTTTTTTAGCATCGTCGTACCTGATGCCGTACCGTCACTTCTCCAAAGCTGATGGCTGTTGCCATAGTTATTAACGAAGTACAGCGTATCGTTGACTTGGGTGAAGTTATTCAGATAATCGTAATAGTTAGAAGTAATTTTGTTTAGCATTACTGTGCCAGCTTCACTACCGTCACTCTTCCACAGATAAGTTCCATTATCAAAGCTTTCAGTCGTGAAAAACAGCGTGCCATCAACGACATTGAAGTCGCTCAAACTCTCTTTTGGAAAATCTTTAACCATCACGGTACCTGCTGTCGTTCCATCGCTCTTCCATAAAGAATTTCCACCGCCATATCCACCTCTCAAAAACAGCGTACCATTAACATTTGTTAAATTGGGCTCACTGTCAAATTGGTTAAACGCTTGGTTAAAATCTTTAACCATGACCGTACCTTCTGTTGTTCCATCAGTCTTCCATAACTCATCAATGTTGGCAAGAAAGTATAGCGTATCGTTAACATTAATCAAATTATTTGGGTTTGAAGCATCTGGCCCGGATAGAATATCTTTGACTAAAACAGTACCCTCTGGAGTCCCATTAGTCTTCCACAATTCCTTTCCGTATGTCTGATATTCATCATCGAATACAAAATAAAGTTCGCCTTTAACAGTAGTAAACAAAGGCTCCCAGGATAAGCCACCATACTTGAAGTTTTCCTTAACGAGCATTATCGTACCTTCTGGGGTACCGTCACTCTTCCAGAGTTGGGGAACACCAGTATTAGAATAATTAGAAGAAGTGAAATACAACGTATTGTTGACACTGGTAAATTTCCTATTAAACGGCATACCATAAGGCCCTATTTCGGCAATATTTTTGATAAAAACAGTACCATTTGATGTGCCATCGCTTTTCCACAGTCCATACCCGTTAGTTTCATCGCTGGCCGTGAAGAATAGAGTGTTACTCACATTAATGAAGTCGCTCGGCAAGACACCCAAATTATTTTGTAATTCTTTCACTAAAGTAGTGCCTGCTGGTGTACTATCACTTTTCCAGAGCTGATACCCAATGTTAAAGTACAGGGTGTTGTTCACATTGCTGAAGCTACGTGGGTATGGATATCCGGTCAATGTTCCCGTGCGAAACTGAAAAGTATAAGGCTGAGGTCTGAACTCTTTAATTAGCCTTGAGCTTAAGGGATTCTTGGCATAACTGCTAGCGAAACGTCCCTCTTGTTGACCGGAAAGTAAAAAGTGGTCATATGCCTGAGCGTTATTCAAACCCGCAGCTTTTAAGTCGGAATTATTGCGGAGGTAATAGCCGATATCGAAATAAGGAGATGATGCCCGTTTTTCGTTCAAACCAGTAGTTTGAAAGTTATCGAGCAATTGGGTATTAGTTAGTCCTTGCAATTCTATGTCTGCATTGACAGTCTTGTAGAAGTTAACATCAAAAGTTATAGAGGATGCGCGTCCTTCATGCAAACCATACTCGACAAAGTGGCGCAACAATTGATTGTTGTTCAAATTAGCATTTGCCAAGTCGGAGTTGTGGGATTTATAGAAATTGGGATCGAACCACCGAGAAAACAGCCTTCCTTCGTCTAAACCATACGATTGCAGGTGATTGAGCGCTTTTTCTCTGTTGCTTGCAAAAGTTTGGTTGACATCGGCATTAGCAGCTAAATAGAAGTCGAGGTCTAATAATCGCGAAAAGCGGCGTCCTTCTGCAATACCTCTGGTTACTAAATGCTGGAATAATTGCTTGTTGCTGGTTAAACCTGCTGCTGCTAAGTCTGAGTTGCTAGCTTTATAAACATCGAAATCTATCAAGGGAGCAAAACGGCGTTCTTCGTTCAGACCATTTTTTTGCAAATGCTCGAACAATTGGCTGTAGCTGGTTAAACCTGCCGCTGTCAAGTCTGAGTTACTATCTAGATAAAAGTCGAGGTCTACTAATGGTGAAAAGCGGCGTCCTTCTGCAATCCCGAAGTTTTGCAAATGGTCGAAAAGTTGCTTGTTAGTTGTTAAGCCTGCTGCCGCTAAGTCGCGGTTGCTATCGCGATATAAGTTTAGATCTATTAATAGGTTAAAGCGACGCCCTTCGTTTAGCCCGATATTTAGAAAATGAGATAAGGCTTGCGTATCATCTAAATTAGCCAAGTCTGGATTGAGCGAACGATAAGTATTCGCGTCAAACAATTGGGTAGTCATATGTTTGAACTGTGCAACTTTTAAAGTTTTGCATTTACTAGAGAATTTGTTATCTCTAGCAACTGGCTTTTCTATTTACTGCCAATTTAATTAACCGTCTGCGGACAAGTTTGTTCGTAGAGCTTTTTGGATTTAAATCCGCTTTTGCTTATAGGTATAATTTACCATACAATTTCGAGGCTGGCAGGTATTAAACGATTTGTAACTAAAATAATATAAATTTTATGAATCGTTTACATATGTTGTTGACGTAGCTAATATTATTGGCTATAACTGGTAGAAAACAGGCGCGATCGCACGCGCTCAACTAAAATCTCGTCCAAGCAAATCCATCCCCATTCAGGCTTTAGCTGAGGACGCTTGTGGGGTGTAATAATTACCATTGAGTTGGCAATCAAACTCAACTGGTAAGCTAATAAAGGCAGACGCGATTCTGCAACCAAATGCAAGGCAAAACTACAAATTATGATGGTATAATGCCTATGGCAAAGAATACCGGATGCTACCTCTTCAAATGTATATCTTTCTGCTGGCTGTCCTGTTCGTTGCAAATAGGCATTGTACGTATATGGATCGATACCATCAATATCCGTAGCTCCCAAACTTTTCAGCGCTAAAGTAACTTCGCCGCTACCGCAAGCTAAATCCAAAACTTTGTGCAAATTCAACTGCCATTTTTTGACAGCTATTTGGAGAACTTGCTGAATGACAACTTCGTGAGGATTCCTGTACTCATCGCCAAATTGCTCGTAAAAACCTTTAACGCTGTATTCTTCGTATCCTTTTCTAATAGATTGGCGATCGGTCATTAGTCAGTTGTTAGTTGTTAGTTGTTCTTTAGTACTGACACTACCCATTACCCACCACCCACTTCCACAGCGGATGAGTCGAACCTTGTTGACGAATTCGGTTGACTTGTTTTTCCAGACGTCGGTGTTCCTCCTGTGGCATTCCCACTAAAATATTACGACTTTGCCAGATCAGAACAGCAGCAGTCATCCCGACACATAAAGCCAATCCCATTGCTGGTAAGTGATTGTAAGCAATACTGTATTTAACGGCTGTCCAGGTGAAATGCTGCCGCAAAAGACCTATTTCATATCGGAGTCCCCACAAGCTCAAGGGAGCGACAGTTAACCAAAGCAAAGCAACGACCAACCACCTACCCCAGACGGTGAGATTGTGCAATCGCTGCACTTGCTTTTGGAAATTTGGGTCAAGGCTGGCGGTTCCTATTTCATCTGTTAGTTCGGATTTGTGTTCCGGTCTATCCATAGGGGTTTTACCCGCAAAGTGTGGGAAGGTTTTAGATATCCTGCACGATATCTTAACGCTCAAATACTGCTGGCATCATTGGAACTGGTAGCATCAACCTGACTTAACCCTTCTGCGGGAGTGGGGATACCGCGACCCGTGCGTTCTCTCCACCAAGCTAACAGAGAACTGGCGATGAAGATACTGGAGTAAGCGCCTGTGGCAAAGCCGATAATTAAGGCAAGGGCAAAGTATTTCAGGGTTTCTCCGCCAAATAGGAAGATGGAAAGCAATGTTAGCAATACAGTTAATGTAGTGTTGATCGATCGCGCCAATGTTTGATTGACCGCATCATCTACAATATCAGCGATCGCACGATTGCCATCTTTGCTGATAATCTCCCGAATTCTGTCGTAAATAACCACAGTATCGTTAACTGAAAAACCGATAATCGTCAGCAAAGCGACGATAAACAAACTATCGACTTCCACCCCCAGCACCAAACCGAAGATAGCGAAAAAGCCCGCCGTCAGCCAAACATCGTGGAACAGAGCGACGATCGCAAAAATGGCGTAGTCCAACTCAAATCGGACGGTCATGTAAACCACAATACCGAAAAACGAAATCATTAAAGCTAACAAACCCGTACTGAGTAGCTGCCGTCCGATTGTCGGCCCAACCGTATCGATTTGAGTTTTATTAGGATCGAAAGTGCCAATTTTTTCGCTGAGAGCCTTTTCTAGCTGCGTGCGTTGCTCGACTTTCAAATCTCTTTCTTTTGTCCGCACAGAAAGACCGTACTGACCTACCACTTGGATGCTGCTATTAGTTAGACCCCGATCGTCTATTATTTGCCTAACTGTGCCTACATCGATCGGTTTGCTGCAATTATTCGGTATTTGACAATCCAATTCATATTGCAGTCGCGTCCCACCAATAAAATCCAAACCCGGACGCAGAGGGGAGCCAATTTGCGCCCAAGAAACCAGCATAGCAATTAAACCACTGATGAGGATAATGGCAGAGATTATCCACCAGCGCGATCGCTGCTTGTTTACCTGTAATTTCATGGGGATACCTCAACTTTTTTGGGGGCAAAATATTCTGGTTTGCGTAATTCGGGAATAGAGATGGCAAACATCAATAGTGTCCGGCTACAGGTAATCGCTGTAAACATACTCACCGCCACACCCAACGCCAGAGTCAGGGCAAAACCCTTGACCAAACCGCTGCCCAACCAAAACAAAGCGCCACAGGCAATCCACGTTGTCACGTTACTATCCAAAATACTAGAAAAAGCCCGGTAAAATCCCGACTCAACGGCGCGATACAAACTCTTACCCGCACGCAATTCTTCTCGCGTCCGCTCAAAAATCAGCACGTTAGCATCAACTGCCATCCCGATACTGAGAATAAAACCGGCAATTCCAGGCAGAGTGAGGGTAACGTTCACCAAAGCGAAGCTAGCTAGAGTTAGCAAACTATACACTATCAAAGCTAGGTCAGCAATTAACCCCGGCAGTCGATAGTAAAACACCATAAAGATTAAAACCAAAAGCAGACCTCCAACGCCTGCATAGATACTGCGTTGGATGCTATCTTTACCTAGCGTGGCACCCACCGTGCGGTTCTCCACTATTTCTACCGGCACCGGTAACGCACCGCCTTTAAGCTGAATTGCCAAATCTTGGGCTTCTTGTACGGTAAAGCGTCCGCTAATTTCAGCACTTCCGCCTGTAATACCCGCTTGGGCGTACTTAACGTCCACGGTAGCGGCGCTGATCAATTCGTTATCCAGGAAAATGCCCAAAGTACGTCCGGTACCGGCGATGTTTTTAGTCAATTCCGCAAACAAATCGCCGCCCTGACCGTCAAAGCGCAACGCTACACTCCAGTTAACGGCAGCTTGATCTGTGGTAGCGAAAGCACCTTTGAGGTTTTTACCGGTGAGTGGGGGGGTGGTACGCTCGTACAAAGATGCGATCGCTTCGTTGCTGCTGTTAATTTTCGTCTGAATTTCTGCCAACTTGGTTTTATCCCCAGCCTTTCTCAACTGTTCTCGCTGTGCTTTCAATTCCCTTGCGATCTGTTGTTCGGCAAATAGCTGAGCTTCCGTACCGGGCTTTTGTTTGCGAAAATCTAATTGAGCTGTGCCACCCAGCACTCGTTCCGCCTGTTGCGGATCGCTTACTCCCGGCAACTGCACGACAATCTGATCCTGTCCGACAGTTTGTACCAAAGATTCGGAAACGCCCAAACCGTTAATGCGGTTTTCGATCACTTTCTGAACTGCTTCCAAAACATCTGGAGTAATTTGTTTGACATCCTGTGTCGGTTTTACCTGAATTGTCAGCTGTGCGCCACCCAGAAGATCCAATCCCAATCGGATCGGTATTTTAACGATTACTATGATGGCAGCAATTACCAGGACTAGGATCAGAGCTAATAAGGAACGCTGTTTTTGCATACAAAAGAGAGTAGAAAGTCAACAGAAAATTAGGGCGTCGGGACTAGGGGTTAGGGACTAGGGAAGAGGGGGAAAGGGGATAAGGGGCTAGAAAATAAATTATTCTTGCTGCTGAGTTCTTTTTGCTGAGGATGGGATTTTTAGATACTGTTTACTCCGTTATTCTTTTCTCCCGCACTCTCCCGTTCTCCCACTCCCCCTTCTGGCAATACATATTTCTTGAGCGGGAAGGGAGTAAGGTTTGGGGACAAGTGCTATCATAATCCTTTTCGAGCAGGTTTATCAGCCCAGAGCGTTGAGAAACCGGGTTTTTCGCTGGGATTCGATCGCGCTTTTTTGCCACATCGCCCAACTAAACCCGGTTATGGGTGGATGGTTACACTCGTAAGGCGACCATCTTTTGGACTGCTTCGACAATTTGCTCTGGTTGTACGATCGTCAAGCGTTCCAGGTTACCGTTGTAAGGTGTGGGGATATCCTGGGAAGATAAGCGCAGTACTGGTGCATCCAGTTCGTCAAATAAGCGATCGTTGATTGAGGCAATCACTTCTGCGCCGATACCGCCCGTTTTCATGCACTCTTCCACCACAATAACTCGGTGAGTTTTGCGAATCGAAGCGCCGATCGTCTCGAAGTCTAGCGGTTTGAGGGAAATCAGGTCAATCACTTCTGGATCGAAACCTTGTTTTTCCAATGTCTTAACTGCCTGCATCGCGTGATGGCGCATCCGGGAGTAAGTCAAAATCGTCACATCTTTACCGGGTCGCACTACCTCAGCTTTATCCAAAGGCAGCAGGTACTCTTTCTCTGGCAAGTTTTCTTTTAAATTGTAGAGCAGGACGTGTTCAAAAAATAACACCGGGTTATCATCGCGGATCGCAGATTTGAGCAGTCCTTTCGCATTGTAAGGCGTAGAGCAAGCCACAATTTTCAAACCCGGAACTGCTTGGAAGTAGGCTTCGAGTCGCTGGGAGTGTTCTGCACCCAATTGTCTGCCTACACCACCCGGTCCTCTAATTACCATCGGAATTTTGAAGTTACCGCCGGAAGTGTAGCGCAGCATCCCAGCGTTGTTAGAGATTTGGTTGAAGGCAAGCAGCAAAAATCCCATATTCATGCCTTCCACGATCGGGCGCAGTCCGGTCATTGCCGCACCTACTGCCATCCCGGTAAAACTATTTTCCGCGATCGGGGTATCTAAAAGACGCAGTTCTCCATATTTTTTGTACAAGTCTTTCGTCACTTTGTAGGAACCGCCGTAGTGACCTACGTCTTCTCCCAGCACAAATACGGAGGGGTCGCGTGCCATTTCTTCATCGATGGCTTCTCGCAGTGCATTGAAGAATAGTGTTTCTGCCATAGGAGGGTAGAGAGGAGTTGCAATAAGGTGGAATCATCTATATTACCATTTAGATAACGAAACGCAGCCAGATGTCTTGCTATGAATAGATTCAGATTCCAGTCTAGGCAGTCATCTCGATCGGCGACGGTGATTGTGTCGAAGGCACACCAGAATTAATTGTAGAAGTAGCCGCCACTAGCGCCTTTTTCGATTTGTCAGACAAATTGAGAGTCTATCGTCACAAGGGTGTGCAGGAACATTTAATATGGCGGATTTACGATCGGCAATTAAATTAATTAGATTGAGAAAAGGCGAATATGTGCAAATTAAACTTTCTTCCTCCCATCGCCATATGCTCAGTCTAGAAATTTGGCAATTTATGAGACATTTCCAAAAATTGTTGTGGGGTAGGCATCCTGCCTGCCCTTTGAGATTCTTTTGGAGAAGATGTCTATTGCTCACCTTGATGTGACTGATTATATTGTCGGCAGTACCAATGTCAGAAACCGAAATTTGACGCCTCATCCGCGATCGCTCTAAAAATACCTACTCTCTAGTAATAATTATTTCCCAGTACAAGGCATACTGTGTATTTTTTTGTTAAACAAAAATTATTTTTGATTCTTTCATCGTCATTCGCTCATATGTTCTTTATATGGCAGAAATTTTCAACTAAAATACCGCATCCCATGTTCGGCGCTGCCATTGCGCTATAAAATACAATCCTGTATCTTCGTTCAGGGTGCTGAAGTCTTTTATGGCTTTAATTGTTCCATTATCAAAGGAATTTGCATGGTTTTCGGTATTCCTATCCAGTCCTTAGCCTTTCAATTCGCTTCTCCAGGGCCGATTTTCATTCAGTTGGGGCCACTGACGATCCGCTGGTACGGTCTGTTAATTGCCTCAGCAGTTTTAATAGGGGTGTGGCTTTCCGGATATTTAGCCCAGCGTCGCAACATCAACCCAGATTTACCGGGTGAACTGGCAATCTGGCTTGTCGTTGCAGCAATTCCCTGCGCGAGACTGTACTACGTGTTTTTTCAATGGCCAGAATATGCTAAGAACCCGGCTGAGATTATCGCGATTTGGAAAGGTGGCATTGCCATTCACGGTGCTATCCTGGGCGGTATTCTGGCGGCGACAATCTTTGCGCGAGTTCAAAGAGTTTCCTTCTGGCAATTAGCCGATTTGGTCGCTCCTTCTCTCATTCTGGGTCAGGCGATCGGACGTTGGGGAAATTTTTTCAATTCGGAAGCTTACGGCGCTCCTACCAATCTACCTTGGAAACTGTATATTCCGCCAGAGAGCCGTTTCCCCGGATATAAAAATGTGGAATTCTTTCATCCCACATTTCTTTACGAGTCCTTATGGAATTTAATGGTGTTTGCTATATTGCTTACCTTATTCTTTCGTTCTTTGAAGGGAACGCCACGCCTAAAAGTGGGTACTCTGGCGCTAGTTTACCTTGTCTGCTACAGCAGCGGTCGGTTTTGGATTGAAGGACTGCGAACTGATAGCTTAATGTTGGGGCCGCTCCGTATCGCTCAAGTGGTCAGTATAGTAGGAATTGTGTTGGGATTGGTAGGTTTGGCATGGCTTTACCTTTTGGGGCGCAACCTTCCCGATGTAGTTCCAGCCGATCGCAACCAGTGGGAGAATGAGACAAAAGAACAGGATTGACACTCCGAAACCTTTCGGAGTTGTTTTGTAAATGTTCCCAAAAGAACATTTTTATTTCTCTTTTCGCTCTTCCCATCACATTCACACTGCTACGTTCATGACATACTGCGTTGGCATTATTACCCGCTTCGGTCTCGTTATGGCTGCTGACTCTCGCACTAATGCGGGAGTAGATTACATCTCAACATATCAAAAACTATTTGATTTTTCTTATCCTGGAGATCGGGCAATTATCATGTGTACTTCGGGAAACCTGTCCATGACCCAGGCGGTTATGACTTTAATCCGAAAGGATCTCAAGGCGCAAGATGAAGCCAATATCCATTCCCTGCCAAATATGTACGAAATCGCTCGTTATATAGGTAGCAAAATTCGTCAGATGCAGGAACAAGATCGAGCATGGCTGCAAAAAGATAACATTGATTTTAAATGCAGCATTCTTCTGGGCGGGCAAATTAGAGACGAAGAACCAGGACTTTATCTAATTTACAGTCAAGGTAATTTTATTCAAGCTACGCCGGAAACGCCTTTTTTACAGATTGGCGAAACAAAATACGGCAAGCCAATTTTAGACCGCACTCTCAATTTCGAGACGCCTTTAGATGCTTGCGCTAAGTGTGCGCTGCTTTCGATCGACTCGACGATGAAGTCAAATATTTCTGTTGGGCCACCAATTAGTATGGTGATGTACGAAACTGACTCTCTTGCAATTCGTCACAAGTTGCAACTGCGTTTGGGAGATCCTTACTTAGCTAAAATTCGGAATTGGTGGGAAGAGTCTTTGAGAAATGCTTTCGATGGGATGCCCAAGATCGAATGGGAACAATGTCTGGAACCATCTCTAGAAAATGTTGTGATTGATTGAAATCAAATTTTTAGTCATTTGTTATTGCTTGTCAATACTATCATAGATTCCCCTGCGGGTGAACGCATGAGCGATAGATGTTCGTTCAAGGCGCATGACATTGTTGTTGTGCAAATCCAGAATTGTGAGGTGTTGCTGTTGGCGCTTGTGCTATCAATTCCACTTCTCCTTGAGCATTAAAAATCCATCCTTGCGCCTCCACAATTTGAGTATTGGCGACTGGTAATTCTCGGAAGACCCTTTGCCCCTCTGTCCGTCTGCTGCGAAGTTCCGAATTTGAGCTTGTTCTCAAATCTATCCAAATCGCGTTAGGGCTAATGGGTTCTAGAGGATTAGGTGGCAAACCACCTCTACCTGCTACAATCAATCGATTTTCCTCTTTTGAGGAAGGGCGGCAAACAGAAACAACTAAACTGGTGATATTCACAACATTATCTGGCAATGCGACCAATCCAGCACTGGGGTCAACATCGGGAGTGTTGACGGCGACGCTACCACTTGAAAAAGAATCTGCGCCTGTGGCGGTGATGTCGCTGGTAAGCAAATTACTCGGATCTAAAGTAGCATCTTTAGTATTTAGTAAAGTTTCCAGTTCTGCCCTGGTGCGTGACTGTGCGCCAAAGATTGCTTGTGCGTTGATGATGACATTACCACCCAAGGAATTTTTAGAATTGGCGCTGATGTCGCTATTTTCTAAAGCGGCGAGAACATCAGTGTTGATGGTGATGTTGCCACCTTTGACATCAGCACCAGAAGCGTCGGTAGCAATGCGGCTGCCATCGCGCAACTGTAAAAATTGAGAACCCAGTTGGATATTGCCACCGCTATCTCCTCCTGTAGCGTTGGTAGTAATGCCGCTACTTCGTAATGTGATGACAGGCGCATCCAGCTTGATATTGCCAGAACCTTTTGTAGTGTTAGAAATGACAGATGCTTGGTTTTCCAGAAGGATAGAGTCAGCTTTCACAACTATCTCACCAGCCGAACCATTGCCCGCACTGGTAGCATTCAGTTCAGCCCCATTGCTTATTGTGAGAGAACCAGTTGTAATTTCAATGCCACCCCCTTTCCCTTGAGCTGCCTCTTCCACCGTGCTATAGGCGGCACTGCGGAATCCATCTGCAATCCCATCAAAAGAAACAACATCGCTGGCAGTAATCTTGACACTCCCGGCATCCCCTTTGCCACGAGTGAGAGCTTGCAGTTGAGCGCCACCAGTCACAGAAACGGATTTGGCTGTAATTTCAACGTCACCCGCATTACCTTCGCCTTCCTTCTCCACCGTGCTGAAGGCGTCACCTCCATCAAAAGAAACTAAATCGCTGGCAGTAATCTTGACACTCCCGGCATCCCCTTTGCCGCGAGTGAAAGCTTGCAGTTGAGCGCCGCCAGTCACAGAAACGGATTTGGCTGTAATTTCAATGCTACCCGCATCCCCTTTGCCTAAAGTGTTGGCATCTAGTGCAGCGCCACCAGTTACAGAAACGGATTTGGCAGAAATTTCAATGCCACCCCCTTTCCCTTGGGCTCCCTCCCCCACCGTGCTACCGGCTGAACTGCGGAATGTATCTACACCCCCATCAAAGGAAACAACATCGGTGGCAGTAATCTTGACACTCCCGGCATCCCCTTTGCCGCGAGTGATGGCAGTTAGTTGAGCGCCACGAGTCACAGAAACAGATTTGGCATTAATTTCAATGCCACCCCCTTTCCCTTCCCCTCCCTTTTCCACATTGCTGATGGCTGCACTGGTGAATTCATCTACACCCCCATCAAAGGAAACAACGTCGCTGGCAGTAATCTTGACACTCCCAGCATCTCCGGAGCCTAAAGTGCTGGCATCTAGTCGAGCGCCACCAGTCACAGAAACGGATTTGGCTGTAATTTCAATGCCACCCCCTTTCCCTTGGGCTCCCTGCTCCACCGTGCTGAAGGCTGCACTGGAGAATCCATCTACACGCCCATCAAAAGAAACAACATCGCTGGCAGTAATCTTGAGACTCCCGGCATCTCCTTTGCCCAAAGTGCTGGCAATTAGTCGAGCGCCACGAGTCACAGAAACGGATTTGGCAGAAATTTCAATGCCACCCCCTTTCCCTTCGGCTCCCTCCCCCACCGTGCTTCTGGCTCCACTGGAGACT
The DNA here is from genome assembly GCF_041929145.1 of Aerosakkonema sp. BLCC-F183. Classification (NCBI taxonomy): domain Bacteria; kingdom Bacillati; phylum Cyanobacteriota; class Cyanophyceae; order Aerosakkonematales; family Aerosakkonemataceae; genus Aerosakkonema; species Aerosakkonema sp. BLCC-F183. Next base: position 40,349 of record NZ_JBHFNU010000032.1, read on the forward strand.
CCATCTACACGCCCATCAAAAGAAACAATATCGCTGGCAGTAATCTTGACACTCCCACCATCCCCTTTGCCAGAAGTGCTGGCATCTAGTCCAGCACCACCAGTGAAAGAAACGGATTTGGCTGTAATTTCAATGCCACCCCCTTTCCCTTGGGCTCCCTTTTCCACATCGCTGAAGGCTGCACTGGAGAATCCATCTACACGCCCATCAAAAAAAACAATATCGCTGGCAGTAATCTTGACACTCCCGGCATCCCCGGAGCCAAAAGTGCTGGCATTCAGTCGAGCGCCACGAGTCACAGAAACAGATTTAGCTGTAATTTCAATGCCACCCCCATTACCTTCGCCTCCCTTTTCCACCGTGCTAAAGGCGGCACTGGAGACCCCATCAAAAGAAACAACATCGCTGGCAGTAATCTTGACACTCCCAGCATCTCCTTTGCCAAAAGTGCTGGCACTTAGTCCAGCGCCATCAGTCACAGCAACGGATTTGGCCGTAATTTCAATGCCACCCCCTTTCCCTTCGCCTCCCGCTTCCACCGTGCTGAAGGCTGCACTGCGGAATTTATCTACACCCCCATCAAAAGAAACAACATCGCTGGCAGTAATCTTGACACTCCCGGCATCCCCTTTGCCACGAGTGCTGGCACTTAGTTGAGCGCCACCAGTCACAGAAATGGATTTGGCTGTAATTTCAATGTTGCCACTATTTCCGTAAGCATTCTGATTAACTTCATTCTCAATTCGGCTTGAGTTGACACCTATCGCCTCTGTTGCATTCAGAGTAATATCTCCTGCCGGACGATTCGACTCTAAATTTGCCCCTATTCCCGCACTCAGCAGGCTTTTTTCCAAAATATTGATATTTCTGGCGTTGATTTCGATGCTACCGCCACCAGATGCCAGCACGTTAATTCCTGCTTTATTCCTAATCGATACATCTGCTTGTGGGACAGGCGTCTCGCCTGTCACCTCATCGGGAAAACTCAAACTCCCATCAGCATTGATTCCTACTGTTCCTTCTCCTGCAATTCCCCCTAACTCTACACGACCCCCAGGAGCTTGGATTATCCCACCATCAATAATTACATTCCCGCCTACTAATGTTAAACTTTTTCCCGGCAGCACTTCTAAAGGATTCAAGGAACTATCAAAACTTTCTAGCGTACCAATCCGAGGTAATTCCTGGCTTTTTCCCTGTACGCGAATCTCACCTGGATTGTTTCCATATTGCAATCCAATCGGTACATTAATACTCAGCAATGGTGCAGCTTGGGAATTAGTAGCACTAAACTCCACTCCATCACCAAATTTGATACTATTTGCGGTACTCCCCAAAAACGAACCGCCAATATTTAATTTGGCATTCGGCCCAAAAATAATTCCATTGGGATTAATCAAAAATAAGTTAGCCGTGCCGTTAGCCCGAATCAATCCATCTATATTAGATATCGATAATCCCGTCACCCTACTAAAAATATTCTGAATATCGACAACGTTATTGAAAAACGCCTCTCCGCCAGTAGGGACGGAAAACTCGCGAAAACTATGGAACAGGTTATTTCCGGCTCGATCGCCCTCATTTATCGTAAAGTTAAGATTATCTGTTGTTGTAACGTTTGTGGATAAAGTGCCGTCTGGGGCAATTTGCGATCGCACTTCCCCACCCCATCCCCAATAACACAGCGCCAAACTACTTGCTAACCAAAGCTTGAGGCCGATTTTAGGATACGCTAGCAGAGATATTTGTGCGTAAGGCGATCGCTTTTGCATAAATCAAGCCCGAACGATTTGGGGATTATATCTCGATCGAGTTAAACATTTACCTATGTGCAACAAAAATTTACCTATTTAGGTGCGATCGCTTGCTAATATTGGCCTAAAACCGATGAGTGCGATCGGCGTTACCATAAAGAAAGTTTACACATAATGCGATCGCAAAACCTTTATCATTACAAGTACTTATTAATTAGAAATTTCGTGCATATTTTGCCGCACTTTTTCTAGCCTATTCCTCTTTTGTTCGCGAATGTGTTTTTCTAATCCAGCCTCAATCTCCTCCAATTGCAAGCCAAATTCTTGCAATTCTAAAATACTTTTGCGTAAGTTCTTTGAGAGACGTTTTCTCGTTTCTTCATCAGGAATCCGGGGTTCTTCTGTCATGGCATTATTCCTAAAGTACATATTCTCCATAAATTATTCCCTTTCCGCGCAGAGTTTCTCCTTGCAGAAAAAGATTAAGTTCTAGAGTGCCAGTTACTTCTTCGATGAAACTGTATTGACGTGCTTGATTATCGGGAATTACTAACTCGATCGCACTTTCAAAATCGACGTTGAGTAACAATCGATCGCCTTCGTAGGCGGCTTCTACTTGCAAGCTTTCGGGAACTTTTAAAGTGCGATCGGCAAACACGGAAGCCATGATTCCAGGCAGACGCACAGGCATTACCGGATCGTCTGACCACTGCCAATTAACCGCTAAACTAGAACCGAGAAAAGTTTTGACTAATTCGTCATCCAGATATACAAAAATATAGGGAAATGCCTTGGCAGAATGGTCTTTGTTGGTACGTTGGTCTAATACCAAAGTAATTTGTCTGCCATCATCGCAAGTGGCAAAAGCAACAAACCATTCCCAACCGATATCTTCTCCCCAACGAAAACGACCGAAGTTGCGATCGTGATAGGTAAACCAATTGCGATCGATACTGAAATTTTGCCCGCCTACAGATAATTCTCCGGTTACTTGCAAACCCGGTACTAATCCCCAACCGATGAAACCGCTGCCAAAAGGCGAATCTTCTGTTACTAATAAAGGTGTAGCTTGCGCTTCTCCTTGACAGCGAATCGATAGCTGCATTCGTTCGTCTTGAACTTGCAATATGGAATGTTTGCCATCGACTTGCAGCAAGATGCCGTTTCCTTGAATACGCAAGGGATTTCGCCGCACCATATCCGCTTGCCATTGTAAGCTGAAAGCAGTGCCGAATGTTGCTAGAGGAATATCCAATCGGTACTCTGGGGGCAGGTATTCGCTGGCTAAGTTTACCAGAAAGGTGACTTGAATTTCTCCGCTTTCCGGTCTGCCGATCGTAGTTATATTAACCAATACCCGCACTTTTCCTTGTTTATCTAAAAAAAGGAAGTGATACCAATCTTTCCAATCAATCGGGGAGGTGGGGTCATCCAAGGGGATGCGTAGGGCTTCGACGCGGGCTAGGAGTTGTTCGTCAATGGTCATTCAATTTTGGATTTTGGATTTTGGATTTTGGATTTTTGGATTTTTGTTATCGCTGTAGCGATCCTGCTTCTTGGAAAACGTCGTTAAGTATTGTTTGTTCGCCAGATTTTGGCAGGGGAGAAGTTATATTTTTACTAGAGGCGATCGCTTGGCAAAGGGCGGCAATTCTTGGCGATATTAATCCCAGTCCCAGCACAACGCAACTAAACCAGCGTTCTGCATTCATACCTACAGATTCTACAAAATTATCTGCCGCCGCATTCGATACGGTAATAGGATCTTTTGGCTGAGTTAAGTTTAACTCTGTTGGCACCAAACTCCACAGCCACTGTTCTCCTAAATAAAGCAAATTACCTTCCCCTTTCTCTAGTGCAACATGAGTATGATAGGCAGAGGCGGCTTGTTGAGAGATGACTGTCCAACGGGGAAATTCAGCTGATGCAAAAGCGAGTACGCCATTTTGAAAGAAGTCAGTACGCTGCAACTGAGTCAGTAGTTGACTGCCTGCTTGGGTGCGGGCGTAGCGATCGCCTTCTTGACAAACCAGTAACAATAATTCTAGCACCAGCCAACGTACCGGAGTAGTGTCTAAACCCGGTAGTCCGGATAGTAAACTTTTAGTTGCTTCGGTTGCGCGATCGATCTCTAATTTGGCTGCCGAGTTTCGATCTGCACTGGCGATATTTTGCAATTTCTTCGCAATTGCAGGGGATATATGTGCCAGTCCCAAGAGGATACCACCAAACCAGCGATCGGCATCCCCTCCTAATTTAGGAACAAACTTTTCTCCTAACAAAGGATAACCATCAATTTTGTCTTTTTTCTCATTTAATTTTACATCTTCTGGAGCCAGATTTAACAGCCATTGTTGCCAGATATGTAACAAACTCTGACCTGACAATACTGCACTTGTACTTTTGATACTATCGCTAATCCAGTTGGGAATTTGAGCGGATGCAAAAGCGGTGACTCCATTTTGATAGAAGCGGGTAGGTTTGAGTCGATCGAGTAAAGTTCTACCCGATTCGGTTTGGGCGTATTCTTCTCCTTTTTGACACAAAACCACGAAAAGTTCAGCTGCTAGCCAACGGGATGGAATTTTATCCAAATCCATCAAACCTGACATCAAGCCAAAGATTCCGGCTGTTATTTTGTCTGGGGTATTCCATAAGGAGTTTCCCTCTGGCACACTGAATGGCACAGTAACTTCCAAAGGAACTTCAAAAACTCGCTCTTTATCTTTTTCCGATGCTGGCGACAAAATTGCCAGTTCGATCGGAATAGCTTCTTCCTGAATTCCCGGAAAGCGCAACCAACTCACGATCTTTTGCTTTGGTTGCAGGAGAAAAGGAACCGTAAATTTGATTTTTTGGTTTAATTTGCTCCCTTTATGTATGTACAGATAAGGAGGAGACATATTGCTAGCTATACAGATAAATTGACCGTTAGCTAGCAGCCAATCATCTAGAGTTGGACGAAACAATAAAGTTTCATCTATCTGGCTATGGAGTAACAGTTCGATCGCCACTGTCGAACCTGGATAAACTTCGATATTGACACAAGGCAAACTTTGTGTTAATCCCAATATTTCGCTCATTTAATTTTTGGCTCTTTGACTATTTTTTTACTGCTTGTTTTGCTTCAGACATTTCTGTAAATGACGTAATCGATCAACTCTTTAAGGAATCGTCGATCGTGTACTGGGCATTCCCATTCTTCGTGCGATCGCAGTGGGGTTTCTCTCTGAAGAAAATCTAGACTTTCAAAAATTTCTGCTGCTTTGTTTGCGAGCGATCGCGCCACCTTCCAACCGTGTTCTATACTACCGCACTGCTGCATCTTATCCAGAATAAAAGCAAGTTGATCCGGCGTCTTTTCGTCACGGGGTAACGCAAGTATATCCAGTATCTGCTGAGATGCGTTTCCGCTATTTGCCAAGACGTGATTCAGCATCAATGTGCGTTTGCCTTCATAGATATCGCCGCCGATTTCTTTGCCGTATGCTTCCAGTTCGCCCTGTAAATTAAGTAGATCGTCTTGAATTTGAAAAGCAATTCCTAAAATCATCCCAAATCTTGTCAACCCTGCCAAATGTTTAGTCAATTCTTTATTACTAGCTGAAGGATATCCGACAATCAAACCGATTCGGCAGGGAGTAATAAAAGAATACCAGCAAGTTTTCTTGACGCACATTTTAAAGTAATCTCGATCGGTTAGATAGGCAGCATTGGTAGCAACCCAATCTAACTCCATTGCTTGTCCTTCCACAGATTGCTGCGCCATAAACTCGATTTCGTGCAACACGTTTAGAGCTTTGGCTACTCCGATTGTTGATAAATTTTCTAGCAATAAACCTACTGCCAATACGTTGGTTGCATCGCCTACATTGATGGCGCGAGGAATGCCGATCATTTGGTGTAAAGTGCCCTTACCTCGTCGAGATTCGGAACCGTCTTCGATGTCATCGTGGATCAAAAAAGCATTGTGATAAAGCTCAAGCGCAGCTGCCGATGTCAAAGCTTCGTGTCCCATTCCTCCGACTGCCCTGGCAGCGCTAATGCACATAGTTGGGCGCAGCATTTTGCCAACTCGGAAGGGGTAATCTGTTAATAATTCATACAAAGGTTGATAGGAACCTAACGTCTGATTTTTTGTTTCAACGAATTCTTTGATTTTTTTTACGACTGCGAAGCGAGATTTTTCTATTGCTAGGTTGATAATTTGTTTATCATACATTAACCTATCTTCGGCAGGATGGGAGACTGACTCAGCCTGATGCTTTTCTACGGTTTGCTCATTTGAGTCTCCATTTAAGTCTCCATTTAAGTTTCCATTGGAGTGCCCATTGGAGTTTCCATTTAAATTCCCATTGGAGTTTCCCTTTAAGTTCCCATTGGAGTGCCCATTGGAATGCCCATTTGGTAAACTTGTAGTTATGTTGGTAGAAGAGGCGATCGCTACATTTGCCTCAGCAGCTAATTCTACTGAATTAGAGACTGAATTAGAGGGTGGAACAGCGGCTGCTAACGTTGTTGATAAGTTTTTCGTGGCTTCGCTTCCGTTGCGATTGGTGCTGTAGGTGGCAAAGGCAGATTTGCTAGCAGGAGGATAAACCTGTTGGCCGTTCTTAAATTGGTTGTTATTACCGTTGCCTACACTGACAGCGACAGTGAGTACCGATCGATCTTGCGCTTCTCTCTTTGGTGTCGCCGTGATAATTTTAATATCTTCCGCTTGTGATACTTTTTTAAGTTGACTTACTTTTTCATGCTTCGGTTCGCATACTATCCAAGCAAAGAAAGAAAGATAAAGCGCAAATAAGATAATCCCAAGCATTAAGTTTCTCTATGAGTCAAAAGGTTTAAGTTATTGTACACGAACCAATTAGTATGAGCTAGGGCGTCGGGAATACCCTCTAAAGTGTTAGACATAAATTTCGTGTCTTTTGGCATCTTAGACCGCTAAGGGCTGAAAATCTTTCTGGTGAAATTGTATATTCATATACATTCCTTAGCGCCTAAGTAACTTATTACTCAAAAGTATTCCCTAGCTTCTAGCGCCTAATCTGCGATCCTGTTGCTATACAGTGACAATTACTGTATGACAGGTTTGAGATATACACCCAAGCGAACTAACACGTTATAATTGCCGCCATAGGCACCGAAAAAGCCTACGATTTCGTAACCGGGAGGTGCTTCAAAAGCGAAAGAATCTACTTCTTTTTCGCTATTGCTGCCGCCGAAGACTGCGGATTTAAGGCCCTTGTTACTTTTAAACTGTAACGTAACGATATCTTCTTTGGGATAACCTGGGGCTTCTCTTCCCCAAGTTCCATATACTGCGGTGAGATAATCTCCCGGCAATAGGCTGAATTCGCCATAGCCACCACCAGGCCCACCAAATGCTGCTGACTCGTAGGTTTGAGGTGTATTAGTGGCGATATTTTCATATTGAATTTGTAATTTGTCTACTGCCCAAGCAGAATGAATACGTACAGTTTTAATCCTGGATTTGGGCAGTTCATTTTTTGGTAGAATCTCGAAATCTGTGGCGGCGATCGATCCTCCGGCTGGGCCTTGTTTTTCCAGGGGGATCGGCGCTAAAGCTTCTGGTGGAATTGGGACAAGTTCCCACAGTTGGTTTGGTGTACCGTTAGTCTCGTTGAGGGGAGCCATCACAACGGGGTTCAACGGTGCTGTACCAGATCCAAAAATATCCAGCACAAAGTTATTTAACTTGCTGACGATCGCGCCATGCTCTGTAATTGTCCATTGCTGGTTAGGCTCACCGTTACCAACCTTGAGCGGCGAAACAACTACCAATGTATAATAATCTTTTTTACTTCCTTCTACCTCTAACGCAAAACCATTGAGCCTACTTCTGATCGACCCATTCTCGCTAATTGCCCACTGCTGATTGGCGTCACCGTAAGTACCATTTGCTGGGTATACAACTACGTGGCTTCCAGGCTGCGGGTTACTGCCAGCAACATCTAGGACTAGGCCGTTAAGCTTGCTTTGGATCAGATAGTAACCACTACTCGAACGTTCTGGAACGGTACTACGTGCAACCATTTTTTCTCCTTGCATCAGAAGTTTTATTTTTTTCAAAAATCCGTCTACCATACGAGTATTTTAGAGTAAACTCCGCTTTATTTTAATATAAATTCAAATTTCAGCAAGGGGGCTGCATCTTTTGACAATTCAGACGCTCTCGCGAAATATTGCAAACATTGGCAAAATGTAACTATGGCGACATCTGAAATAAATTTAGCTGGGTCACCCGATGCAAGGATTTTGGCTGAGATGATTTGGGATTGGCTCCTCAACGAGCGGACAAAGGTTGAAATTGGGAAAATTTTTTGATGATGCCCATTGCAATCGGACGATTGAAACCCCTTTTTGGGAATGCTTTTTCAGAATGTTTTGCGAACTGATTGTCTTGTACCCCCTGTTAATGGTGAGCTTGTCAATCGGGAACTTGATTGTACAAACATCCTGCTAGTGAGACTTTAGGGAAAATGCCAGCAACACCAGATCGCGATTTATTGCACTTGCTTTTGTTCGCAAAAAAGTGATTAATGGAAATTTAAGCCTGCAAGTTAGAGGTAGGAAAAGTAGGATTAATAGTCAAAGTAAAATATGATACAAAAGAAACCAAAGATTACATCGAATTTGGCAAACGACAAAAGAATGAGCAAATATATTGCGATCGCAACTTTTGGCTCTTTAGGAGATTTATACCCCTACATGGCGATCGCTCGCGAGTTGCAAAAAAGGGGACATCGTGCCGTCGTCGCTACCAACGAAATTTATCGCCACACCATCGAATCGGAAGGGATTGAGTTCCGCGCCATCAGACCTGATGGGTTAATTAACGTGGAAGAGGAGGGAGAATTTATCCAGTTGCTCAGCGACTCCCAACAAGCTCTGAACTACGGTATCAGCTATTTGATCGCGCCCCATTTGCGGGCAACTTACACTGACTTGGTGGAAATAGTACAAGAAGCAGATGTGTTACTGACGCATCACCTTGCTTTTGCCGGTTCTCTAGCGGCTGAAAAAACTGGGACTCCTTGGATATCTACTGTCCTGTCGCCTGTATCGTTTCTTTCTGCCTACGATTTTCCCAGCCTTTCGCCCCAGCCCACATCTCCTTACGAACGCGCCTTGAGGTTGGTTGTCGATGATGCCATAGTTCGTCTTTTTAAGTGGCAGGCACGCTTTTGGGGCGCACCGATGCGGCAGTTGCGGGCCTCACTTGGTTTACCGCCGAAAGGCAACGCTGTCTATGAAGGTCAGCATTCACCGGAATTGGTGCTAGCTTTGTTCTCGGAAGTTTTGGGCGTTCCTCAAGCCGATTGGCCACCCCATACTCGCATTACTGGCTTTCCTTGGTATCACCACCAAAAGGATCGCGGTTTATCTCCGGAACTGGAGAAGTTTTTGCAAGCAGGGCCACCCCCGATCGTCTTTACTTTGGGGTCGTTGATGGTGTGGACAGCGGGAAACTTTTATTCTGAGGGAGCCATTGCCGCCCAGCGCTTGGGCTACCGATCGGTTCTGCTGATGGGACAGGCGGCACATCAGATTCCCTCCCACTCTTTACCGGAAGGTGCGATCGCAGTGGACTACGCTCCTCACGATCTCATTTTTCCGCAAGCAGCTGCGATCGTCCATCACGGCGGTGTGGGAACTACAGCCCAGGCTTTACGTGCGGGGCGTCCTATGCTGGTGGTTCCCTTTGCCCACGATCAGCCAGATAACGCTGCCCGTATGGTTCGCCTGGGTGTAGGGCGCACGATCTCCCGTCAGCAATGTACCGCCGACCTTATCGCTGCGGAACTCAAACATTTGCTGTTTGACCCCAGTTATCAGGCTAAAGCCACAGAAGTCCGTCGTTCGGTCGAGACGGAAGATGGCGTCCTGGCAGCTTGCGATGCGATCGAAGCGCATTTAGAAAAAACCAAATTAAAAACAGAAAATCCTTTTTAATTTGGCTTTTTCATTTATCTTGCGGGGTTACCAGTAACCAAGCCGATCGCAATCCAAATCACCAATAACGTCAGAGAAACTAGCACAAGCAAAAGCAACGAGCCAAAGTTCAATTTCGGATCTACTGAGTCTGGGCTAGTTTTCTTCACTGCTAATGACATTCCTCCCCGGTTATCTGGGAGTTCGTCGTCACTGATGAAAAAGTTAACTTTGCTATCTGACGTGAGAGTAAATGATGTATTTTGAGCCTTCTCAAGCGCTTGTTTGGCTGTTGCATATTTCCCACTACTGGGAATATTGATGCTAAATTCATTTGAGGTGATGTTATATTCATTCACCCATCCGGTAGTGCAGTTTTCTCCTTTTTCGTCACAGCCGATCTCTACACTCCAAAGAGTCCACGCATCATACTGTCCCCCCTCTGAGACGCCAATCACCTTCACTTCATAAGTTCCTGCTGCGAAGGATTGGACGACTGGATTTTGTTTGTTGTTGCTCTTGGCATCTATGTTAATAATAGTCACAGTATTCTCCTCAAACTTTCAAAATGTTTTCGAGATGTAACTGGATCTACCTGAAACTTTTTCTTGTTGTCTTTGTCTTTTTAACACCAATGTTTGCAACTTTGCCATCAAGCTTTGTGGCTCTCCTGTATTGAGTATGATAAGTTTATCTAATCAATTAGTAGCTTGGGTTGAGCCAAGCGAAATCCAACTGCTCAGGCTGCTGATAATTTGAGTTATCATACGGGAAGCCTGCGCCTATGTTACGCAACCCAAGGTAAAACCTTTACGGTACAAGGTGTGGCGGTAATTGATAAAATTTTACCGACAGCAAAGCCAATTGTATAGATGGAAAATCAATCTTTTGAACGCCAAGCACAGCTAACTCAATGGCTGCAAAGTCTTGTAGAAATTCTCCGAATCCAAGGAGGTTCTACATGGGAATCTCTGGTGCGAACAGTGGCGGGGAAAACATCTGGGATCGATTTAGATGGAATTCAGTTGCGAGTGCGAGCAACTGGTGGGGAAAAACTGCAAATCGAAACCGAATATCCCGTAGAATTGGAGTCAGTCAATTTTCGCACTAAAGCCGAAACTCTGCGAGATGCGATCGGCGGCCAATTGACCTTAGATGCAGCCGTGGTAGAGGACAGCATTCACCTAAGCGCTAGTTTGGAAGACTTGCTCGATATACACCAATTAGTAACGGAAATCTTAGCCGACAGTGCCTTCAACCCGCAACTGCGCCATCTGTGGTCAGAATTCGATCGATTGTGGCCGCGTGCTGCTTCTGGATGCCCCTGCCTTGCTCTGGAAAAACAGAAACCGTCTTACGGCGAGCTGATTCGTTTGATACCCGAAGACGTGCTTGCCATTCAAATTTACCCCCCAGGAGAAGATAGCCCAGAATGATATCGAGTGGCAGTTAAAAGCGTAACTTAAAGGCGAGCGGTGGAGTGGGGGAGCGGGGGGAAGAAAGTTAGGCTAACTTGAATGCAACTGAGTAGAAGATACTGTGTATAAAAATTTATCAAACTTTCGGTAGATGACAGAAGGAAAAAGCTGGGAGCTGAATCTCTTGCAGGGTCCAGGTGCAGAAATTGGTTTTGATGATGTTCGCTTAGAGGCGACTTCCGTTCCCGAACCTACATCAATTTTTGGTCTGTTAGGATTAGCTGCTTTCGGCGCAGTTTCAGCCGTTAAGAAAAAGCTAACATCCTGCCAAAGAGGATAGCTTGGCAGTAGGTGTTAGCCAAATTAAACTAGAGCTATATGTATGCTAGCCCTAGTTTTTGGGGCTAGCAGTCGATCGAATTTGACTAATTATCAATAAAAAACTCTGGCTGTAGACAAGCAGCGATCGCCGACAAAATAATGTAAATTAATGTAAAGAGCCAAAATCTCTTTGAATGCAGATTTTGGGAAATACCAACTTGACTGAATCTATGAAGCAAATGCTGTCCAGCCAGTATGACTTCCTGCCTCGCTTCTTCCGACTGGCGATCGCGAACGTCCTATCAAATATCATGGTGCCACTGGCCAGCTTAATCAGTGTCATCTTCCTGGGCCATTTGTCGGAAATCCACCACTTAGCGGGAGTCGCCCTAGCTGCAAACCTGCTCAACCTCCTCTACATGGTGTTAATCTTCCTGAGAATGGGCACCACTGGGGTAACAGCTCAAGCTGTAGGACGAAATGACCGAGAGGGAGTGCTATTGGTGGGGCTGCGTAATGGCTTAATAGCCATTATCTTGGGCGTTGCCATCATTTTCTTGCGGTATCCTTTAGGAGAAATTGGGTTTGCCCTGCTCAAAGCGGAAGCGGATGTAAAAGCAGCGGGTATAGCTTATTTTTACAACCAAACATGGGGAGCGCCTGCCATTTTGCTCAACTTCGTCCTGATTGGTTGGTTTCTGGGACAGGAAAAAAATGGCTTAGTTTTGATTTTGTCTGGTGTTGGCAATGCCAGCAAAATTGCACTGGACTACCTATTTATCGTCAAGTTTGGCTGGGAAAGTGCAGGAGCGGGAATTTCCTATGCTACAAGTCAGTATCTAGCCCTGTTAATCGGATTGACTTTTTTCTGCACGCAAGTCAAGTGGCAAGAAGTAAAAGCTGTAGCTGGAAAAATTTGGGATACGGCAGCATTAAAATCCACAGTCACCCTGAATGGAAACATTTTGGTGAGCAATTTCGTTACCCTCGCAGCTTTCGTCTTATTTAACTACGAAGCCGCCAGTTTGGGAACGATTATCTATGCTGAAAATGCCTTGCTCTTGCAGATATTTGCTCTAAGTTTCTATTTTGTGGAAGGATTGGGATTCGGCACAGAAACTTTGACCGGAATCTTTAAAGGTAAAGGAAATGCGGAGAAGTTAGTACCTCTAGTTGCAATTTCTGTATCGATCAGTTTTCTGGTAGGAATAATTTTTGCTGGAGTGCCTACTTTATTTCCAGATACTGTATTTGGTCTGTTAACTAACCACACCGAAGTCACCCAAAATATTGATGTTTATGTTCCCTGGTTACTGTCAGTCGTGGGATTTACTTCCATTGGGTTCATGCTGGAAGGATACTTTTTGGGTTTAGCAGAAGGGCATACGCTCCGCAATGTCAGCTTGGCCTCTATTGTCGTGGGATTTACACCTGCGGCTGTTGCTGCTTGGCATTATGAAAATAACCATATCTTGTGGTTGGCTTTGTCTTTATTCCTGGCAACTAGAATGGTATCGCTTGGGGTGCAATTACCTAGAACTTTTAAGAGCAATATTGGAGATGGTAGCGTTTCTTTACCAATGATTGAAGAAGAATCATCCAAACAGTTGCTAGAGGAAAATTTGCAGATTGCTTCGGAAGAAAAAACTTTGATAAATTAATGATTGAATTTATCAAAATTAGTGGCAATCCCATTTTCGACCGATAACGATCGCCTTTCTTATTTTGACCATATGTAGAGAGGTTTCATGAAACCTCTCTACATATGGATATTTCAGTAATGCGATCGCACCCTCAGCCGATCTAGAACTACCGATCCAAATAAGTAAGCAGTGGCTCTAAAAATGGCCCCATAACCCGATATGCCCGCGTTTCCGGAGACATTTGTCGAATCACTTCTGCCAAATTTTTGCGGATTTCGGGCAGAAGACTGGAAATTGGGTCCATAAATGACCGCACCGTAAAGATAATATCGCCAGTTTTGGGCAAGCGTCGGATAGTTTGATACTCCGATCTCAGCCACAAGCGATCGCCTACATTTTCCGGCGTCAGCTCTTTTTCCCATCCCTCTTTTGGCTCATACCAAGCTACCACCAATAGAGGAGTTGGCACAATTCCCCAGGCAATTCTAGTTCCCGGTCGATCCGGTTTGAGATTTTCAAAGTAAAGGTCTAGCGGATGCTTTAGTTTTTCTGGATATTCGGGAACTGGGCCATGAATTTGGTATAGAGGACGTCCGATTTTCTCCGGCAGTCGCCAAAATAGGGGAAAACACATTAGCGCTGCCTTAAGAGTATACCCCCCCTCACCTGGTTGCAACAGACAAATATCTTCTTGCACCAATTGCCCAGCCAGCGCAATGGGAGCATCTTTATAATCGGATATATCCCAAACTTTCCCCCATTTAAGGTTTTCTATTTTTGTTCCTTCTACTCGATAGTATTCTGGGAAGTATTTCAGAAGATGTTCGATCAGCATCTCCAATAGTTCTTGCTGACCCGCTTCGCTTCCCGGTAAACTGGCTAAGACATCTGAGTAGCTTTCTTTAAGCAGTCGCTCTTTCAGTTTGAGTTGCGGGATTAAGTCTTCATCAATGTCAATCCATTTTGACATTTCCATATGTTCTAAGGCGGGTCTGAGCACCCATTTTCCCCTAGCTATGTGAAGAGGAAGATATTTAGGTATTTTTAGGTTGGTTTCTGTGTTCGCGGACATTGGCAACAAAATTTTATTTACTAGCTTATCCAGACAACAAAAACGAAATCTGGGCATTAGCTGACGGCTGAATGCTTACGACTTTTCAGCTATTGTTCATCACTTGTAGGAGAGCTTTACGAAAATATAGAACTCCGTCTTCTGGCCCTTTAGCTAATTTCTGCTTGCCGTTGTAAGCTCTAGATTTAACTTGCTCCTGTAGCGTGCGGCAAAAAGGAATATCTTCTTCAAAAACCATGCGAAATTGCTTGGAAATTATCTCTTCACTTTTCATTGGGAACTTTTCTATCTGCGCTGGAGTTTGCAGCAAGAATTTCTCAATAACGGTGAATTCTGGGTTGACCGGATTAACTTGCCAAACTAAGACATATTCATCTAATGTCAAGATCGTCGTGTTTGGAAAAATCCAAGATATGTAAGTACGTTCTCGCGGCACTAAATAATCATAGTACTGAAGCGTGTGCAAACCGCTCATACAGCCGCCCACAAAACCGGGCATCTCAAATCTGCCTCCCAGAGTCGGCGAATGCACCATCGGGATGTGGTAAGCATCAATATAGTTTTCCAGCAGAATCTTCCAGTTAAACGGCACCTCAAAGGTAGCTCCATGAGTTGCTCGCATCTCTTCCCACGGTTGGGAATATTGTTGCATATGCTCTGGAACGCCTGCGAGATAGTCTCTCAATGGCCCCGCTTCTGGGTCAAGGTTGACGAAGATAAAACCGCCCCAAGTATCCACCTGGACTTTAGTTAGCGCAATTGAGGATTTGTCCAGACCGGGAAAGCATTCCTGCGCGTATGGTACGCCTTGAAGCTGACCATCTAAACTATAAGTCCAGTGATGATAAGGACAGAGCAAATGTTTGCAGTTACCCTGTCCCTCGACTATACGCATACCTCGATGGGGACAAACGTTGTACATCGCTTGCAACTTTCCGGAGTGCGTGCGGATGACAAAGATGGGCTCGTCTCCAATTTTGCAGGTAATATAATCGCCAGGGTTGGCTAACTTTTCCAATCGACCCGCAAACAGCCAACTTTTATACCAAATCTTCTCCCGTTCTTGGTTAAAAATATTGGGAGCGGTGTACCAGTAACCGGGGACTGCCACATCTGCATCTGTGTCGGCTACGCTCTGGCTTACGGAAATCTCTTTACTTGTCATTTATCTCAACTCTTTTGATATATCTTTACAATTTTTTGAGGTGGCGATGCTTTTGCATACTTTGAAAAGTGTTATAGCAAGTTGCACATCTAGCACGACACGATACTAAGTCCTGACTTTGCTGCCAAATCAGTTTATCTGCGTGCTTTCAGCTAATTTACCATTTAGTGCTGGTCTTCTACTTGAATTTTTAGAGAATAGTCACAGCACTTGTTTTAAATTTACAATATTTTAAACTTATATTGACAAGGCTTTTGTATATTTTCCGTTTTTTCCCCTTTTTTCCTACTTTTCCTGCTGCCATGAGAGGTAATATAATCATGTTGTGTGCTTTGCCATCAAGACTCTTTAAAATGGGAGTTTTTGCTAAATTGTCAAACCGACGCCTGCAATCTCACCCTCCTATCCCTCTCTAGAAAAAGTAGGAAAGGTAGGAAAAGTAGGAAAGGTAGGAAGCAAAATACATATTTTGTAACTATAGCAATCCTACGCTGCGATCGGCTTTTCTTCGGAAGGCGATCCCTCTTTGTTACCCATATCGAAATTGATAGATTTTCTCAAAACCTCACAGGATAAGGAAATGACCGATTGCGAAACCCAAAAAATCTGAAAAATTTCAAAATATCATCGGTAAAAAGCAAACCCTAGTTCTATTTTTGTGTAGACTATTGAATTGTATAGATCCATTAGGGTAGTCACCAGTACTCCCCATCTGTGTCGAGCGATTGGAAATGCTTAGTTTAGCTAGCCAATACTTGGCTCGATCGCACGGCTTGTGTTGGCGTTTTGTCTTGGCACAATCGCTGCAAAATTGCTTTGGCATTATTGCTAGTTCTGACGGTGCAATTATGATAGATTAACTGAGGTTCGAGAAAAAATCTGTGCCTTTGTGTCGTTAACTCAATCTTTCCTTTCTCTAATTTCTTGCAAAAAACTTGTTCGGCAATAAGTTATGAACTTAGTAGTAAAAAACATTTACAGCGATTCAACTATTTGGAACGCTGTCACCGCCCGCCCAACAGATATAATTATCGCTTCTTGCTACAAAGCGGGAACAACTTTGACGCAACAAATCGTCAACCTTCTCATAAATGGCAACAGCGAATTTAGCGGTTATAATACACTTCAAGAATTAAGCCCGTGGGTCGAACACACTCCCGATCCGCTTTTTGCTTCTCTAGAAGAAAAAATTACCCATATAGAAAAATTACCAGATCCAAGATTTCTGAAGACTCACCTACCTTTTGATGCTTTGCCTTATCATCCGGAGTGGAAGTACATTTATTTGGTGAGAGACGGAAGAGACGTAGCCTTATCCCTGTACAATCACAATGCAGGTTACGACCCCGCATTCTGGGATGTCAAATTGGAAGACAGTTTCTTAGAATTTTGGGATAACTGGCTAGAAACAGGAAGACATTTATGGCCTTTGTGGGATCATATAGATAGTTGGTGGCAAGTCAGAGATCGCCCCAATATACTTTTGATTCACTATGCCAACTTAATCGGCGATAAAGAAAACGAAATCGAAAGAATCGCTGAGTTTCTGGGCGTGAAAATGGATGCTACCAAAAAAGAAATTGTCATGCAGCAATCTTCCCTGGAATATATGAAAGAATATGCCGATAAATTCGCACCGCCAGGATTTATTCCGAAAGCTTTTTTCGGCAAAGGTAAAAATGGCGTGTGGAAAGATTTGTTAACAGCGGAGAAACTGGAAAAATATGAAGCTTTTATTATTGGGAAATTGGGAATAGAATGTGCCAACTGGGTAAAAAATGGCGGTTCATTACCTCCATTAGTAGAAAAAACTTTAGAAGAGGCAGTTGAACGCGATCTAAAATAAAATACTTTTTCATTAGTAAAATGATACCATGATGCCGTCGCAAAGTTCGTGCGATCGTCTGGTAAATAGCAGGCTATCCTGCACCAGCCCAACTTCAACTTTTCAAACCCTATTTCTGCTGAAATAGGCTTAGCAGCAAAAAGGAAATTTCCTCGCCATGTACAAAAGAATTTCAAAATTTCTCCTCCTCCTAAGTTTCTCCTCCTTCGCCCTGATCGGCTTTTCATTTTGGAAAAAAAGCTCGCAAGCCCAAAGCGACAGCGCCAAAAAAAAGGCTCCCAATATAGTTATGCTCATCGCCGATGATATGGGCTATTCCGATGTAGGCGCGTTTGGTGGTGAAATTTCTACCCCCAACATCGACGCCCTAGCGCGAGGAGGTATGAAGTTTACCAACTTCCACGCCGGGGCAGCTTGCTCGCCCAGCCGCTCTATGATGCTGACTGGGATAGATAACCACCTAGTTGGGCTCGGTACGATGGCGGAGGATTTAAGCGAGCGTCAGAAGGGCAATCCGGGCTATGAAGGCCATCTCAACGACAGAGTGGTGACTTTGCCCACCGTTTTAAAAGATGCTGGCTATAACACCTATATGGTAGGCAAGTGGCATTTAGGCCATGATGAAGGGCATCTTCCATCAGATAAAGGCTTTACCCAGTCGTTTGCGCTGATCCAAGGCGCAGCAACTCATTTTAGCCAAATGGGATACAGTCCGGGTAGTCCGATCGCCACCTACAAAAGCAATGGCAAAGATGCCCAACTACCCGCTAATTTTTACTCGACAGATTTTTATACGAATAAGCTGATCGAATTCATCAATCAGAATCGTAAAGATAACAAACCATTCTTCATTTACGGTGCTTTTACTTCGCCCCACGATCCCTTACAAGCTCCGCCCCAATACATTCGCAAGTACATGGGCAAGTACGATATAGGCTGGGATCGCATTCGCGAACAGCGTTTCCAACGCCTCAAGCAGCTTGGCATCATTCCGAACAATCTGCAATTGCCACCCAGACAACCTGGAGTTCCTGCTTGGGATAGCCTAACCCCAGAAAAGAAACGGTACAATGCTAAGCTGATGGCCATTTATGCCGGGATGGTTGACAACCTGGATACTAATATTGGCCGATTGATCGCTCACTTGAAGAGTATCGGCGAGTACGAAAATACCATCTTCGTGTTTATGTCCGACAACGGTGCAGCGGCGCACGACTTTGCTGCGGGACATAAGGAATTTGAGGATTGGTTCAAGAAGGAAGGTATTAATAACAGCTATGAAAATATAGGCAATAAAAACTCCTTTGTTGCCTATGGCGAAGGTTGGGCTGATGTCAGTGCAACTCCTTTCTTTGGCTTCAAAGGGAGAGTTTACGAAGGCGGTATTCGCGTACCGGTGATTGTTTACTATCCAAAGGCTATCAAAGCGGGCACCAAAACAGCTGCTTTTGCTTCGGTAATGGACTTTATGCCCACGTTCCTCGATTACGCAGGGTTTAAGCATCCCGGCACCAATTATCAAGGTCGTCCCATCCTTCCTATGAACGGACGTTCTATGCGTCCTTTGCTGGAGGGCAAAGCCGCTCGCATTTACGGTGAAAATGACGCAATAGGTTTCGAGTTATTTGGTGATGGGAACAGGGCGCTGTTCATGGGAGATTGGAAAGTCCTGAGAGTCAACAAGCCACGCGGGGATAATCAGTGGAAATTGTTTAACATTGCACAAGACCCCAGGGAAGTCGTTGATTTGGGCAAACAGTATCCGGACAAATTGAACAAAATGATTTCCTTGTACGAGCAATACGAAAAAGACAAGGGTGTTGTTTATTTTGATGATGACCCGGACAAAGTTTTCGATCGCGGACTGTAGTCGATCGATCTGTTTCTAGAACGATCGCTCTCTGGCTGAACTTTAGACTACTTCCTTTTAGGCTGGTAGTCTAAAGTTTTGATAAAAAGTAAATAAAAAAGCAACATTCTCACGCTAACGCTACACAAGAACTGACAGGTATGAATAATACGGCAACAAAATCACCAATGATTGCCTTTGTCGAACTGGCGAGTAAATATTGGATATCCCAAGCATTAAATGTCGCTGCCAAACTAGGTATTGCCGATTTTTTGATCCAAGAAGCCAAGACCGTTGATGAATTGGCACAAGCTACCAACAGTCACGCCTCCTCACTATACCGATTGCTTCGCTGCCTCGCCAGTGTCGGCGTCTTTACCGAAGTTGAGCCATATCGATTTGGGCTTACCCCCATTGCTGAATATCTTCGTAGCGATAATCCTTACTCGTTGCGAGATCAACCTATAATGCACTGCGAAGACTGGCATTGGCGAACTACAGGGGCGATGTTTGATGCTGTCAAAACAGGTAAACCTGCCATAAATCACCTTTTTAAAGTTAATAGTTATTGGGAATATTTAGTACAGCATCCTGAGTCTCAAGCACTATTCGATAAGGTGATGCTAGCTTCGGCGAGAAACTTTTATTCACCATTTGTCAAAACATACGATTTTTCCAATTGCACCAAACTGGTAGATGTAGCTGGTGGCAGAGGTTCTCTGTTAGCATCGATTTTAAAAATCAACCCGCATATGAAAGGTATTCTCTTCGATATGCCGCAGACTGTGGAAGAAGCAGGGCAGTTTTTAGAGAAGGAAGGAGTACTCGATCGCTGTGAAAGAATCGGCGGAAATATGTTTGAATCCGTGCCGAAAGGTGGAGATATTTATACTATATCTTACATTTTCATAGATTGGGATGATGAAAGTATAATTAAAGTGCTTAAAAATATCCGCAACGCCATAGCTGAAAACGGCAAACTGCTCGTACTCGATGCTGTTGTTCCTCCCGGCGATGAATATAGTTGGATCAAATGGGTCGATTTGGAAGAGATGACTCTAAGCTATGGAGGGCCGCGCACAGAGTCAGAATTTACAAAAGTATTTCAAGCGGGAGGATTTACACTTTCACGCATATTGACAATGGATACTCCTTGTAGCGTAATCGAGCTGATTCCTGCCTAATCGCGAACCTGCACAAGCTAAATTAGCTCTTGTGGATTTGTGGGTAAAAATGTTTGTTGTGTGTTACAGTTGAGTGCGATCGATGGGTGACGGCACGCTCGGAAAGGGAGAGGCAAGAGGGGAAATTTTGACTTTTGAATGTATGACTTTTCGATCGCCCGTGCCGTCCCCCACCCTACGATTAGATAAATTTGTATTATCACCACAATAAAGGGAGAGCCATATAAATCATCATTAAAGTCTTTAAATAAAAAATTATATTATTTTAATAAACTATTAACCGCCGGAAATTTAACTTTATTGTACTAACTTATTGGCAGACAAATACTACAAAACCTACCTACATTTTTGACGCAAAATTTGGTATTGTAATTGCAGATATTCAAGAGCATCCATAATTTATGAGTGAAACCCAAAACCTTCAAGATACTTCCGCAATGACAGCTTTTGTCGAACTTGCGAGCGGACTGTGGGTTAATCAAGCGCTGAGTGTTGCTGCGAGACTGGGTGTGGCTGACTTTCTCAAAGACGGAGCCAAAACTGCTGAGGAACTTGCACAAGCTACCGAAACTTATGCGCCCTCGCTATACCGATTGCTTCGTTCTCTCGCCAGTGTCGGTGTCTTTACTGAAGTTGAACCGCGCCGATTTGCGCTGACACCTATGGGTGAATATCTGCGTGACGATAATCCCTCTTCCTTACGCTATCAAGCAATCATGCACTGTAGCGATTGTAACTGGCCTGTAAAGGGTGAGATGTACCGAACTATCAAAGATGGTACTCCCGCAATCAAAGCCGTTTTCCAAGTAGATAATTACTTCGAGTACATGGAGCAACATCCCGAAGAGGGTGAGCTTTTTGGTAACGCAGTAGTGGGAATTTTGAGAAACTTTTGCCTACCATTGCTGGAAGAATACGACTTTTCTGGCTTCACTAAAGTTGTGGGTCAAGCTGGGCCAGAAACTGTATCGATTCCTTGGATACTGAAAAATAACCCGCAAATGCAAGGCGTTCTTTTTGGCCCGCCGCCGCTTGTCGCCGATGCAGCTGGCTACGTACAGAGCGAGGGTGTAGCAGAGCGATGCGAAACTATTGAGGGAGACCCTCTGGATACTTTCCCTCGCGGCGGTGACCTCTACAGCGTGTCTTACACTCTGATTGAAACGCCGGATGAAAGCTGTGTGAAGATGTTGCAAAATATCCGCAGGGTGATGAAGGATAACGGTAAGGTAATAGTTGTCGATTCATTGATTCTTCCTGGCGAGCAATACATTTGGAACAAATGGCTAGATGTGGAAGAAATGACGTTAGGAATAGGCAAAGTACGTACCGAAGAAGAATTCAAACTACTCTTTGAAGCGGCTGACTTTAAATTGACGCGCATTATCACCAAAGAAGGGGAAACTCCGGCGGTGCTGATGGAATTAGTTCCCGTATAAAAGTAAGAAACTTTTGGCTGCTTTTGTTACTTGCTTACTGGTTCCTTTGCAAATTTAACAGTAATAAAAATGACAACAATTCTAGATCCGCGCAGTAAATCACCCCTAATTGCTTTTTTGGAACTTAATAGTAGATACTGGGTTAACCATGCACTCAATGCTGCTGCTAAGTTGGGTATTGCTGATGTGATGAGCTATGAAGCTAAGAGCGTTGATGAAATCGCGCAAGCTTCGCAAACACACGCTCCCTCGCTGTACCGATTGCTTCGCACTTTGGCTAGTGTTGGTGTGTTTGCGGAAGTTGAACCCCATCGCTTTGCACTCACCCCGATGGCGGAATATCTCCGCACCGACAATCCCCAATCTCTACGCCATCAGTTGATGATGCACTGCGCTCAGTGGCATTTGCAATTCACTAAAGAATTGATTAATTCTATTAAAGATGGCCAACCTGCGGTAACCCACGCTTATCAGATTAACACTTTGTATGAATACTTCGATCGCGATGCGGAAGCGGGAGAACTGTTCAATCTAGCAATGGTCGGTCTGACGCGGAACTTCCACATCCCATTAGTGAAAGCTTATGACTTTTCTGGGTACAGTAAGGTAGTAGATTTAGCTGGCGGTCAAGGAGCTTTGATTTCAGAAATTCTCAAAGCCAATCCCCACTTGCAGGGTGTTTTGTTCGATTTACCGCAAGCTGTGGATCAAGCCGCAGATTTCCTCGCAGAACAGGGAGTAGCCGATCGCTGCGAGCGAGTAGGTGGAGATATGTTTAAATCTATACCTAAAGGTGCAGATCTCTACACAATTTCTTACAGTATTATCGATTGCAACGATGAGAGTGCGATCGCGCTCCTGAGTAGCATTCGCCAGGGAATGGCTGACAACGCTAAGTTACTGGTAATTGATTCGATCGCACCCACAGGAGATGAATATCACTGGGTCAAATGGTTAGATTTAGATGTGCTATCTATTGGCAAGGGTGGCGCACGCACCGAGTCGGAATTTAGGGAACTCTTCGGCAAAGGAGGTTTTGAATTAGTACGGATTATCAATGCAGGAACTCCCGTTAGCGCGATGGAATTAATTCCGATCGGCTAACAGCTAGCTACTCTTTGATATTGAATTTTGATGATGGTTTGTAGTTTGCAGTTCGAGACTTGTTAAACAAACTGTGAACTACAAACTATTCTTCAATACCTATGAGTATCGCTGAGTCCTAAAATCTGCAAAAAAGAGGGCTAATACTAAATCCGGGTTAACGACCCCCGTGATAATGAAGCGCTTTCTGAGCAGGGGAGAGAAGAGGAAAAATATAAAGGGGGTAAATCACCCGGATTTGATATAATATTTTTATACAATTCAAAGGCTTTTCGATCGGTGCGGAGGCTAAAAATATGGAACTTATCCAAGGAGATCGTAATTCTGTGTATCGGCTTCTCGGAGCGGAAGAACAGATGCTTTGGTTAGGCGACATAGCTCACCCAATGCACTTTGCAATGACAGCACAAATCAAAGGAAAATTTAGCATTGAGCAATTGAAGCAGGCACTTGCACTGGTGCAACAGAGACATCCATTACTGCGAGTGCGTATTGCCCTTGATGAAGCAGGACAACCCTGTTTTGTAGAAGCAGATACCAGTATTCCAGTTCGAGTTGTGCAGCGACAGGGAGAGCAACATTGGCAACGAGAAGTCGAACGAGAACTCTCCATACCCTTTGTGTTTTGGGAAGCTCCTTTAGTGCGCGTAGTATTGCTGCACTCAACGGATGTCTCGGAATTGATTTTAACTTGCTATCACCCCATATCAGATGGGATGTCCGCCGCCTACTTGATTCGAGATATTTTACAGGCGATCGCCATACCTGAAGCTAACACAAATTCTTTGCCATTACCTCCTTCACTGGAAGACTTGGTTCCACGCAAAACTGACGAAAATCCTCTTCCTTTACAACCGACCAATACCCGCATTAGGAACCAAGCAGAATTAACTCAACGCTCACAACTCAACACTCAAAATTCTGATTTCCGTGATTGCTTATACTCCGGTTCGCTTTCAAAAGAAACAACGACCCTACTTATTTCCCGTTGTCGCCATGAGCAAACAACTGTTCATGGTGCTATTTGTGCTGCTTTCCTGCTAGCACTCATACGTCAAAACAGTTCCGAACAACCCCAAATTCTCAAATGTTTTTCAGCCATTAACATTCGGCGATACCTAATACCTCCAGTTGGAGAAGATGTCGGTCTGTACGTTTCCGCAGAACTGACTTCCCACACATTAACCGCCGATGGGCGGCTGTGGGACGTTGCGAGGTCTTTGAAACAGCAACTAAATCGGGGAATGGCATCTGAGACAATCTTTCGGGGAATACCTCAAGTTGAAGTATGGATGTCTGAAAATCCCAGTCCCAGTCAAGTGCTGGAAGGAATGTTAGAAGAGTATGGCTGCGATCTGCTGGTGGCTAATTTGGGGCGCTTAAGCTTGCCTCAAAAGTTCGGCGATCTAGAGCTGCAAGCAATCTATGGCCCTGCGACGATAACGGGTATGGAAAAGAAAGCGATGGTGGCAATTGCTACTTTGGGAGATCGGCTATTTTTTGTTTTGGTTTGTCCGCATTCCCTCACCACATTTGGAACGGCTGAAAATCTTAAGAAAGATGCTATGCAGCTACTTAATGCGGCGATCGAAACACCGTCTCCAGTTTAACTCTATATTCTCTGACTAGCAGATTTAGTTGGGGTTATTGGCTCCAGTAACGTAGTATTAGAGCTTATGAATGGGGAGAGAGCTATTAGTCAAGACCAAGCTAAAATCTTGGGAGAAATGTTTAAAGTATCGCCGAATTTATTTATTTAAAATTATCGCGATCGCTTGTTTTATGGGGTGAGTGCGATCGGTGGGTTATGGCACGGGAATAATTATCGATCGAGAGTGCTGAAATTATCGCCTGTGCCTAACCCATCCTACGATTAAATAAGTTTCTATTACCACCACAAAAACGAGACAGCCTAAGTATTTTGCTTACAAGGACGATCGCACTGGATCGGCGATCGATAGTTCTGCTGTGGATGTGGAAGATAAGCCAGAATCCTGCAAACCGAAGCCTCTCATCAGTAAGTCTACCAGGGTTTTAAAGCCGAGTTCGACATATTGCTTGTCGTCCAACGGTAACAAATCTTCCGGCATCTTGATGTCGCTTTTTGCCTGTAACATACGCAGGCGATTGATTTCAAACCTAGTCAGCGTTTCGGTGGCTTTGAGTTTGGGCAATAGCAGGCTACCATGTTCGCTTCCGCCAAAGCGATCGCAAACTGCTTTATGGGAAGTTGCCAGCACCTTGTAGCTGGAGATAAACTCTTCGTGCTGATGTTTTAGCTGGTCTGGTAAAGAGCCAAAGTAAGGATGAAGTCTCTTCCATATTGTGATTAAAAAATTGTGGTCGAGCATCATAATCCCGCTGAGTTCTTGACCCATTTTCGGACGCACCTGAGATCGGAAAACTTCACCGCCAATCCTTCCAGCCATCTCCATCGCCGCACCGGAACTTAGCATCAAGGTTGAGGCTGTTTCTAGTTCAATTGCAGCTGCTTTTAAGTTGTTGGCTAAAAGATGAGATTCAAAGCGCAAGAAGCAGATAATTAAACCTTGAATTAACGAAATGAAAGACCAGTGAGTAGTCAGCCAATATTCGTTGCCGTCAGATAGGAGAAGGTCTAAAGAAGCAGTTGCTTCCTGAAAAGCCTTTTTCGATATCAAAATACTGGCAAGCAGAATTTGGCACTGCGCGTCATCTTCGGAATGAAGGCGCTTGATACGGAAGTAATCGTCGCAAACTTGCTCATCTGGCGTACCGCTAGGGCGAATGTCTTCGGTTCTTAAGTTTATCAGTAAAGCATCGATCGCCTGTTGAATGTGGGTTTTTGATGGAGAAGGTTGAGCAATGATGCCGAGAAAATCGCTGACTTTATATAAGAACGACTCGCTTAATTTGTAGCTGGCTGACAGCTTTTCTGGTGCCAACAAATAAAAGTTATCAGTCATATTCTGAAAGTTTCCTTCTTGTAGGTAATTTACTGGAGATTGAACAAATTAAACTGTGACTGCTAACGACTCGGCTACTTCGCAAATTAATTGCCAAGCTAGCTCAACGTTAGCTTTATCTGTTTTGGCTTGTGCGATCGCCATTCTTAAAATTAATTTCCCGTCGAGCTTGGTGCCGGTGAAGTAGACTTTTCCAGAAGAATTGATCGTATCGAGGATTGTTTGGTTTGCCTTGTCGTCGCCTTTATAGCGAAAACATACTAAGTTGAGGGGGGGATTCACAACTAGCTCAAAACTAGGGTGAGATTTTACCCATTCGGCAAATTCTTGTGCCAACGCGACGTGCTTGCGGACGTAGTATTGCAAACCTTCAACGCCGTAATGTCGAATCGCAAACCAAAGTTTGAGACTTCTAAAACGGCGTCCGAGAGGAATTTGCCAATCTCGATAGTCGATGACTTTACCGGATTCGGTGGCTTGATTTTTCAGGTATTCGGGTACGATCGAGAGTGCCTGAGTCAGCTTTGTTCTATCCTTTACCCAGAAGCAGGTGCAGTCAAAGTTAGTCAACATCCACTTATGGGGGTTAAAGCAATAGCTATCGGCAAACTCCATACCTTGATGAATCCACCGGAATTCGGGACATAAAGCGGCTGTACCGCACATTGCCGCGTCAACGTGAAGCCAGATATTGTATTTTTGGGCGATCGCTCCCAATGCCGGCAGAGGATCGATCGCGTTCGATGATGTTGTCCCGACGGTAGCTGCCAAATAGCAGGGGATTAATCCAGCTTTGAGATCTGCTTCGATGCACTGTTCCAGCACATCCGGTTTCATGGCATAGTTGCGATCGACTTCGATGAAGCGGACATTTTCTCGGCGCAAGCCGGCAATTTTGATGCCTTTTTCAATTGATGAGTGCGCCTGAGTGGAAATGTAGGCTACCAATTTGTTAATATCTGCGTTGGCTTGTTCTCTCGCTGCTACCAAGGCTGCCAAACAAGCGCTGCTGGCTGTATCGTGAATTACTCCTCCGCCAGTGCCGGCGGATTTAAACTGTTGCGGTAGCTCCAGCATATCCACCAGCCAGTCTAGTACGTGGGTTTCTAATTCAGTGCAGGCAGGTGAAGTGATCCACAACATTCCTTGGATTGCCACTCCGCCACTGATTAGATCTCCTAGAATTGCGGGCCCAGAAATGGCACCTGGGAAGAAGGCGAAGAAGTTGGGCGATTGCCAATTTGTCAATCCCGGCACGATAATGCGATCGAGGTCTTGCAAAATTTCCTCGAACGATTCTCCTGTTTGCGGTGCATTTTCTGGTAATTTCGCTCTTATATCTCCCGGTTCCACTTGAGAAAGAACGGGCAGGTTCTCGATGTTTTCCCAGTATTTAACTATCCAGTCGATCGTTTTATATCCCCATTGACGAAATTCTTCTGGAGACATATGGTAATCTTGCTCTGCTGTCATTTCTAAAGCCCCGCTCTGGTAGATATTGATATTAATGTTACTGGTTTTTTGTTGTTAATTATTATCGCTGCCCGGTATTCACACTTTTTTAGTATGGGCTTTTTTGCAGATTTTAATTTTTAGTAGTATTAGCTAGTCATATATTTTTATGTGGTATTTTTGTGTATGAAACCAGCATACAACAGGTCGTTTATGTTTATTAGCAGCGAATTTGTAGTAAAAGTAGGATACAATAATTTATATTTTTGATTGGAGCCGTTATCATAATAAGTTTTACTAATGAGTTAATTTATGTAGCAGTCTAGTAAACTGGGTATAATGGCAAGTTCTGCGATCGCTCCGCTTAAATATAAGTTCAATGAAGAATGTTTAAGAAGTGCCTGTTAAGAACAATTCCTATCCATAGGCGAAAAGTGGAAAACTTACACTTGCAGCGTCGAAAATTAGGCGGTTCCTTTGTTTGTGCTGGCAGCCTCTGCTTTTGGGAACAGGTGATTGTGTGCGGGCGATCGAGTTGCAGGGATAACTTTTCGGTGAAATTTGAAGATTTGTCACAAAATCCGAGATTTCCTACGAGTGGGAATTCTAAATTAGCGGCAGCACTCCCCGATTGATGTGTCGGGGGTAAGATTATTGAACATAAAAAAGTAGGAAAAGTAGGAAAAGTAGGAAAAGTAGCTTTTATTAAGCTTGTCTAAGGACTGGCTTGATTTTTATTCAGGTTTTGATAAACTGCAATAGTTATTGCCTTCTTTTGTTCAAGTCAACCCTGGAAGGAAAAAACAAACATCCAACTAAAGTAAAGGTAATCACCTCAAATCAAGGGTTAAGGTTTCTGTGTGAAAAGGGTAATGTTATAGTTGTACCACGCAAAAAAATCACTCATATTGTTTTTATGTTTGTCGGAACTGGGTGGTGGTAGGATAACAAAACCAAAAATAAATTAATTCAGAACCTGTTAATCGACCCCTATAAAAACCTATACAACTGTTGTAATTCGCACAGTTGAAGGTGAAGACTTTTGCCGTAAATTTACAAAGGAAAAGCCGAATATCATGGAAGAAAACCTAAACCAAACAGATCCGATGGATATGACGATGGACATGGGAGACTCTATGTCGAATATGTCCGAAGAAACAATGCAAATTCAGACATCCAGCTCAAGCCCAGTGGCGCAGGCAGATGGAGAGGGATTTCGGCAATACGACGAACTGATCGCTGCACTGAGTACGCCTAATAAAAAAGAACGGAAAAGCGTTCTAGACCTCACTCAAGACGAGAAAAACGCTTACACCAGCGCCGTTGTGAGCTTGAGCAACACACCAGTAGCAGGCACAGACCTTAGCGTTCTGGATCTGTTTGTGATGCTCCATGTGGAGATCATGGCCTTTGCCGCGATGCCCAGAATGGAAGGCATGGATATGGGCGAAGGGCCTTTGGCTGAGGCGGGCATTAACGCAGCGCACTTCGCTCCCGCCTTCGCATCTTGGCACCGGGAACTGTTGGCGCGGTATGAAAAGGCGTTGCAGCAAGTTTCGGGAAATCCCAACCTCACCGTACCTTATTGGGATTTTACCGATCCGAGAACGCTGGATGTCTTGTTCTCTCCCAATTTTCTCGGCGGTAATGGCGTCGGTGAAAACATCACCTACACGCCCACTGTTGACCAAAACTTGTTCCCAGATTTACCTGCAACTGTTACGCTGGTGGGCGGCCCAGTCAAAGATGGGCCATTTACTAAAGCGAACGGCTACTCGATCGACCCCAGAATCCACACATCTCTGGAAGATAGCGCCAGTCGGGGTGACGAGGTGAGAAGGTATCTCTACAACGAACCTTGGGGGAAGAATATCATCCCCAAAGAGGATGTGGAAGGTTTGATGGCGCTAGACGATCCGAGTTTATTCATCAGCGCCCTGGAAGGAGACATCAGAGCCAGAGTGCTTGGGGATAGTAGCATTAAAATTGACTACCCCTACACTAACGGCGATAGCTTTCGTTTCTTCACCCACAACTACATCCACGATTTCATCGGCGGTACCGGTCTGACCGCCGATCCGGGCTATATAGTGGAAGGAACGATGAATATTTCTTCCTCGCCCTACGATCCGGTATTCTGGATGCTCCATGCCAATATCGATCGTCTGTGGACGGAATGGCAGGCGGACGGACATAACGGCCCTGATTTCCACTCTACCTATAACCCAATCACTCCGGGCGTACCCCTACCCTACGGACAAAATCTCGATGATTTGTTCTGGCCGTGGGATAATCGCCAGAATACTCCCCGTTATATCTTGGCTCAGACAGATAAAGACGGCAATCCATTGGAGCGCCTCGACATTAACAGCATCCTTAATAGTGTTTACGGAAACGAAGTTGTCCGCCTCAGAGATCCGATCGATCTGTCGTCCGGTCGTTTCGACTACACCTACACTTCCCTAGCTACAAGAGTAAATCCGGCAAACAGCATCACCGCTGAAATGCTGCTAAACCCGGTTTATTACCTCAAATCAAACGCTGACTTAGCGGCTGCCGTTAACAGCGGTACTCTTAGCAGTTCCTTGGCGCACTTCAGCCAAAAAGGTTTTGCCGAAGGACGCAACCCCAGTGCCATATTTGACAAGTACGTTGCAGACAACCCGGATGTGGCAGCGGGCATTGCTAAGGGTCAGTACAAAAGCGGTTTTGACCACTTCATCAAGCGGGGGATGATAGAGGGTCGGGGACTTGCCCGACAAATGGCTGGGTTGGACTCGCTGTATAAATTCCTCAACCCAGATGTCGCTCAAGCTGTGAAAACAGGACTGTTCAGTAGCGGGATAGAACATTTATTCCGCTTCGGTTTGGCAGAAAATCGCAACCCCTTCACCATCTACAATGCGATCGCGGAAAACTTTGATTATGCCTACTACGAAGCTAAAAACACAGATGTAGCCACAGCAGTTGTGCAAGGCAAATACAGCAGTTCCCTGCAACATTTTATTGAATCTGGGATGTTTGAAGGACGCGACCCCAGTCGTCTGTTCAGCAACAAAGCTTACGGAGTCAACAATCCGGACGTAGCTAATGCCATCGGACAAGGTTCGTTTAGCAGTGCTTTTGAACACTTTTTACTCTTCGGTGCGTCGGAAGAAAGACCCACTTCCGCAGGTACGGCAGTCAGCTATGAAAAGGGTGCGACGAAAACCGGTACTGCTGGCGATGATGTTCTTCTGGGTGGTTTTGGCAATGATGTGCTGGTTGGCAATGCTGGAGACGATCTGCTCGACGGTTGTGATGGCAATGATACCCTCACTGGCGGTGCAGGTATGGACAGGTTTGTGCTGTCAAGCAAAATGGGTATGAAGACGATCTCTGACTTTACTGTCGGTCAAGACACCCTGCAATTACCTACAGGTATAACGTTTGGCAATTTGTCTCTCTACCTGGTAACTGGTAGTTCTGCACAAAATACCATGATTACCAATACTACGACTGGTGAAATGTTGGCAACTCTTAATGGTGTCGCGCCTACCTCGATCGCCGCCAGTTCGTTCGTGACAGTTTAAGTTCTCTCAAATCCCAAACCGATCGCATCTAATTTTTCCTTGACGAAATAGCCTAAATGTGCCGTCAACCCAAACTGGGGAGCTACGGTTCGAGCGGGCGATCGACAAGCGATCGAGTCAGACCGATTTTTTGTCAATAAACGTCGGTATTTGTGAATTACTGCGGTTTTAATTTCATTAAACGGGGCTGATTGACACTGTGGCAATTGCTCCGGATCGGATACCGATACTGCGCCGCACAAACCGATCTGATAAACCCACACTTGCAAAGCAGGTAGTGGGTTTTTATTTTGGACGATCTGTTCGCTTAATGTATTTAGACAGATGGACAGTTGGCTATGTTTCTTCACAATTAAAAAAGGCCGATCGCCATAAAAATTTAGGCTCTCTCAAGGGGTGAAAGTCGTTTTTATCATCCTAATTGACGAGCTATTGACAAATGCCTCATTCCTATGTATGGCGCTTTGGTACGCTGGGTAGAAGTGCAGTTATTCAATGCTGATATCATGAGTAATGATAAGTAAATTACCAGGCTTAAATCAAAAGACAAACTGTAAAACTTCGCTCCACAGACCGAACCAGAAAAGATAAAAATACCTTTCACATAGAGAGTAAACGTAGCGGTAAGATAAAATACTATGGCATCTCTACCAAACTACCGTCCCAAACAACTTTCCCTTGGCCCGTTGGAAACAGAGATCTTAAACATTGTTTGGGAACTCGGTGAAGCGACGGTCAAAGACGTACACGATCGCATTCTCGCAGATCCAGACCGAGAATTAGCTTATGCCTCAGTTACGACAGTGCTGCGTCGCCTCACCAATAAAGGTTGGCTGAGTTACGAGAAGAGAGGGCGTACCTTTTTTTGGCAACCGATGTTAACTCGCTCTGAGGCTCAAGTCATCAAGGCGCACGATCGATTGCAGCAATTTCTGGCAGTGGGAAACCCTGACGTAGTAGCGGCTTTCGCTGATAGCCTGGATTCTGCTAGCATAGAGCAATTAAATGCCATCGCCCAACGTATTGCTGAAGCACGCCTTGCCAGAGAGGAGGGGAAGTAATGCACTTATTTATGATGCTGGCTGTTGCGATCTTGGCATGGTTTTTTAGGTTGGATCGCATAGAGCCAATGGGGAATTGGAGCGATCGCTATTCGCGAGTGCTGTTATTATTTTTATTTCCGCCTTTGTTACTCCTGACGACAGCTATTTCTGTGGTTTGTATGGGCCCAGAGGGAGAAATGGTGGATATTGGCACTGGATGGTTAAGCTACTTACTGGCGAGCGGCTTTTTAGGTTGGGTTGTCTTAAAGTGGCTGAAGGCAGCAATCAAAGGATGGGTGACTGTGAGAAAAGTTCGCCGCTATCCGCAACTCAAAATGGAAGGAAAAATTTGCCGCCTTCTGGATACACCCATTCCCTATTGTGCCCAGATCGGTTTTTGGCAGCCAGAATTAGTCGTCAGTCAAGGATTGTTGGAAAAGCTCGATCGCGCTCATCTAGAAGCAGTATTGGCCCACGAGAAAGCGCATTGCTATTATCGGGATACCTTCGGGTTTTTCTGGCTGGGGTGGATGGGATCGATCGCTCCCTGGTTGCCGAATACAGAGAGTTTGTGGCAAGAATTATTGGTATTGCGGGAACTTCGTGCTGACAGTTGGGCTGCAAAATTTGTCGATCCCCTGCTGTTAGCTGAATCTTTGTTACAAGTAGTAAGCTATCCGGCGATGGAGTCGGATAGCTTATGCGCTACCTTCAGTTCGGCTGTGCGTAAAAATCGTTTGCAACAAAGGATTGACGCGCTGCTAGGAGAACCTGAGTCGGCGCGTCAGTTAAGCTGGTGGTCTTGGGTTTTGTTACTGACTGCATTCTTACCTTTAATAGTTATACCTTTTCATAGTTGAAAAAACATTCTAAGTTTGCTTGTCCGACTACCCAGAGGCGCAGGAACACTAAAGCCTGCGAAGAGACGTACCTGTGTTTGGTTGTGTTTCCACAGCCAAGCAAGGGAACTCGCAGAAATCGGAAATCTCAGCAGCGATGCCGAAATTCACCCGCTATACCTTGTAGTTAACCGTGGGAGCAGATCGATTAAATTATAACTGCTGAATCTTAAACTAATGAATAATTATCAATATCAAGTAGGCGGAAGTTTAACCAGCGATGCCCCCAGTTATGTAGAGCGACAGGCAGATGTAGAACTTTACGAAGCCCTAAAACAAGGTGAGTTTTGCTACGTCCTTAACTCACGTCAAATGGGCAAATCGTCGCTTTTAGTAAGAACAAAACACCGTCTCGAACGAGAGGGATTTAAATGCACTGCTGTAGATATGACGAATATCGGCAGCGAAAGTATTACTCCACTGCAATGGTATAAGGGTTTTGTTGCGGAGTTGTGGTCTGGCTTCAAATTATTAGGAAAAATTAACTTAAAAGCTTGGTGGAAAGAACAAGAAGATGTATCTTACTTACAGAGATTGAGTTGGTTTATTGACGAATTAATCAGAATTCATTTTCCAAACGATCGGCTATTTATATTTCTTGATGAAGTTGATAGTATACTTAGTTTAGATTTTCCTGTAGATGACTTTTTTGCGTTAATTAGGTTTTGTTATAACCAAAGAGCAATTAACCCGGAATACAAACGAATTACTTTTGCTATTTTTGGGGTGGCAACGCCATCGGATTTAATAAAGCAGAGAAGTCGGACTCCATTTAATATCGGCAAAGCGATAGAAATGCGCGGCTTTAATTTGCAGGAAGCTCTGCCATTAGCGCAGGGATTAAAAATAAAATATGGAGATGCTCAGACAATTTTAAAAGAAATTTTAGCTTGGACGGAAGGACAGCCATTTCTCAGTCAGAAAATATGTAAATTAGCTACGAGTTTAAGCCCAAATACTACAAACGGAGTGCTGACTATTCCGCCAGGAACAGAGGCATATTGGGTAGAAAGCATCGTCAGGTCGCACATTATCGATCGCTGGGAATCTCAGGATGAACCGGAACACCTGAGAACCATACGCGATCGCATCGAACGCAACGGCAAACGCACTGGCCGAATGCTGGGAATTTACCAAAAAATTTTACAAGGAGTGCCAGTTGAAACAGATGATAGCCCCGAACAAATAGAGTTGCTCCTCAGTGGATTGGTTGTCAGACACCAGGGATTCCTAAAAGTAAAAAACCGCATTTATGAAGCAGTATTCAATCTCCAATGGGTAGAACAACAATTAGCTTACTTACGTCCTTATTCGCAGTCTTTGGAAGCTTGGGTTGCTTCCAAACGAACCGATGAATCCCGTTTGTTGCGCGGACAAGCTCTCAAAGATGCGTTAGCTTGGGCATTGGGTAAAAGTTTAACCGACTTAGATTATCAATATTTGTCTGCCAGTCAAGAATTGAGTAAGCGGGAAACAGAAGTTGCCCTTGAATCTCTAGCACAAGCTAATCAAATCCTTTCATCTGCCAGACGGAGAGTGAAGAAAGAACGTCTCAGGCACAGAATTTGGCTTGGTTGGACTGGGATAATTGCTGTTTGTGCTGCCGGCACCATTATGCTGTTACGTTTGACGGGATTGTTGCAGGGGATGGAATGGAATGCTTTAGACACATTTTTTAGCTGGCGTCCTTTAGAATCACCCGATCCGCGTATAGTTATTGTCACTGTTGATGAAACCGATATTACCAAGATTAGGAAGTGGCCCATTCCCGATTTATTTTTGGCGCAAGTAATTAAAAATATCAAAGCTCGCAATCCTAGAGTAATCGGTCTCGATTTATATCGAGATTTACCTGTAGAACCAGGTCATCAGGTATTAGAGGAGATATTTAAATCTACGCCCAATCTAATTGGAATTGAAAAAATTGTCGGCAGTCGCGTCAATCCACCGCCAATCTTAGACAAGTTACGGCTAGTTGGATTTGCCGATGTGATATTAGATGCGGATGGCAAAACCCGTCGCGGTTTGATATCGGTGGAAAACCAAAACCAAGTTCATCAGGCTTTGGGATTGCAGCTCGCTTTAATGTATTTGAATGCAGAAAAAGTGACTGCAAAACAAATAGACCGGCGGCGGTTACAATTCGGTCGAGCTTTCTTCGCACCATTTGATAGTAATGATGGCGGATATGTCCGAGCTGATGCTGGCGGTTATCAAATCTTGCTCAACTATCGCGGTACGTTAGAAAATTTCCAAACAATCTCGTTTTCTGACGTGCTGAATAACCGGATCCCGCCAGATTTTATGAAAGCTCGAATTGTTTTGATCGGAACGACTGCGGAAAGCCTCAACGACCTCTTCTATACACCTTATGGTAGTAGTTTATTTCGCACGTCCGATCGCACGCCGGGAGTTGCGATTCACGCTAACTTAACCAGTCATATTTTAAGTGCTGTTTTGGATGGCAGACCTTCAATCCAAGTTTGGAATGAAGCGCAAGAGTGGTTGTGGATTTTGCTTTGGTCGTTGCTTGGCGCAGCGTTAACCTGGCGGTTTAGGTGTTTGAGAGCGATAGCTCTCAGTATTTGTTTAGCAGTTGCTGGGTTATTATTAGTAACTTATTTGGCTTTTTTGCAGGGATGGTGGTTACCTCTTGTACCGCCGATGCTGGGTTTATTTGGGGGTGCGATCGCTCTCGGTATCGTCATCAACAAACAAGTAGAACAGATTCAACTGCAAAGAATTTTGGAGTTACTTTTACAAGAATGCGTCACTTATCCTACGGCTGGACGCATTGCGATCGAATATCTGAAGCAATCTGAAAGTGATAGCGATCGAGCTTGGATCGAGCAGTGGCTAATCGAGCGCCATTTGCACTGAATTCCTGCTACAAATTCAGTTATAGCTAGGGCGTCGGGCGTCGGGCGTCGGGATTAGGGGAAGAAGTCTTTAGAATCAAGGGTTTCAGGAACTCAGAATGCCTTAACCGCCTTGGCGGTTGCTATATTTTGAGTACCTAAAGATTTCAGATGATTGTTCATCTGCACGAGTTGCTTTTGCAGAACAGGATAATAAGTAGTTGGAATGAGCGGGTCTTTTTTTGTTTTGATTACTGCTGCGATCGGCACAACCCGAAAATTCAACTTATTATTCAACCTATAATTCTGAGTCCAAGTAGGGATTGCTTCCACGTTGCTAATCTCTATGGTTTTTTCCGGAAAGCGTTTGCGAATGTTCACAGAAAAAATAACGCCAAGGTCTTTGTAATTACCCACCTGATATGCAATAAAATTACCCATTGAATAAATAGCCACCGCCGTTCTGGGTTTGCCATCTTTTCGCCGCAAATTGAAAATTTGGTATGGTTGAACAACGTGGGGATGACTGCCCAGAATAATATCAGCACCCGCTTCTACCAACCGCTTCACCAATTGTTTTTGTGCGAGGGTAGGTTGACGCTGGTACTCATTGCCAAAATGCAAGCAAAGCGTCACTACATCAGCTCCCTCTTTTCTAGCTCTGGCGATATCTTTGACTATTTTCTTTTCATCGAGCAGTGAAATAAGATAGTTTTTTCCTTTTGGTATAGGGATGCCATTTGTGCCATAGGTGTATGCCATTATCGCCATCGAAATGTCGTTTTTACGGACAAACAAAATCTTTGAGGCTGACTGAGGGGAAGTAGCCGTGCCGGTTGAAGGTATGCCCCGCTTCTGGATATTTTTAATCGTATTAATTATGCCCTTTTCGCCTTTATCTAAAGCATGATTGTTGGCATTTGTCAATACATTAAATCCAGCTTTTTTGGCAGCATCGACTATTTCGGCGGGCGCATTAAAAATCGGAAATTCTGAGTAGCCGAATTCGGGCCCTGCGACAGGAACCTCCAGATTAGCGATCGCCCAATCACCTGTAGAAATTATCGGTTTTACTTCTTTGAAAAAGTTATCAAAATTATAGGTTTTAGTTTGGGGATTGTAACCCGATCGAGTGAGAGCTAAGTGCATCAAGATATCGCCAACTGCAATCAATTTAGCTTCTTTTGTATAAGCACTCGACTTTGGCTCGACTTGTGAGTTAGAAGAGGGTTTACTTTGTTCGATCGCCTTTTTATTTGTATTCCCAATTTGACTGCAACCAGAAATCAACAATACGAAAATTATCAGCAATGATTTAAATTTCATAAGAATTTAGGCTCCTCAGAAAGTTTCTCGAATCAAACTTACGCTAGGATTACTGGGCATACTGTAAGTGTAGGGGAAGTTCATCAATTTCCCCTAAACCTAGAATACCGATTCAGTATACAGTATAGGGGATGATGGACTGAGTTTCTTTCGTTGGTAAGCTGGATATTTCGTTGCTATAAGCAAAAAAAATCGGTTCTTCCTAAATTTATCCTCGACAAGAACGATTTTTCATAGAAACCGATTTTCTTTGCGTCAGTCTAAAGTTATTTCAACACCTGAAGTCGAAAACAGACAAGCAAGACAAGGAAAAAGGTAATATTTACTGTGGTTTGGCTTATCTATATGAAAACTGTTGTATTGCATTACCAATCATCTTTTCACGATTTAGCTCGCCAAACCAGCAGTCTGATGTTGCAGCATAGACACTAATTGTTCAATTCCTTTTTGCAAATGTCGCGTTACCGTCATTGGACTGACACCAATCCTTTTAGCTGCTTCTTTCCGGGGTAGTTCCCGTAGAAACACGCACTCAATAGCTGCTCTAGTTTTTTCTTCTAACTGGCTCATTGCACCTTGCAGTTGTTGCCGCTCTTCCTCTAGATTTTGGAAAGCTTGGTAGCGAGAGTCAGGTAAAGTTTCTGCCAAACTTACCGGACAATCTACTTGATGGCTAATCGTAGCATCCAAACTTAGGGGTTGACGATTTTGTGCAGCCAACTGACTTTCACGCCACTCTTGAAGAGATACTTTTAGTAGTTGAGCAATTTCACTATCTTTAGGTGTTCTACCGAGTTTTGCCGTCAGATCTTTACGTACCTTTTCCCCTTCGTTGTAGAGTTCTTGCCATCTGCGGGGAACCTTGACTATACTACTTTTATCGCGCAGAAAGTGCAGCATTTCGCCCCGAATGTAAGGAATAGCAAAGGAACTGAAAGCACATCCTTGCGTGGGGTCGAAGCGCTCGATCGCACGAATCAAACCAAAATAACCAATTTGTTCCAAATCTTCATAGGGTTCGGCACACTGATGGCTGATGCGGTGGGCAACCTTGCGAACCAAACCAGCGTGCAGCTGCACCAGTTGATTCCGCAGAGCAACTGTGGGATTTTGGTGGTAGGAAATCATCTTTTCCATCCCATAGGAGCTGATATCAGACTGAGTTGCTGTCATAAAAAATCCTCTGCCGTCAAACGCCATCTCGTATGTATCTCTTTGAGGTCATCTCTCCTTGGGCTGATATTTAGAGCGTTGACCCTATCTAAATTCATTGTCTGTAGATAAGCAAAGAGATACCATCGTTGTTCCACGGAAATCAGAACAAAGGTTGCACGGAGAATCAGCAGAAACACGCAAGCAATCTCAGCCGCCCCGAACGTCGGCTTTAGCTTTTTTTAAGGATAAGCGGATCGACTCCCACCACCCTCTCCTCAGCGAATGGCTTAGGATCTAAGTGAAAATAAGACTAAAAAGCAATTTTGGCTTGTTAAGCAAAGATCCCCCAAGCGAGTGAGGAAACTGCATGAGTTATACAAGCAACTTCCGCGAAGCAATTCGGGACGCCAAAGGCAATGCGCTTGTTGGCCCCAACGTAATTGCCAACGCCCTTCCCTTTTTGGGTGGTGGGTTGGTTTTAACTGCGATCGGTACCTACGGCGGTTTGGGAGTTATCCGTAACTACCCATCTTTATTCTTCCCAACTTTAATCGCTGCCGTTATCGTCGAGTTGATTCTTTTCTTTGTGGCCCAAGGTGTTGCCGCCAAAGGCAACAACAAACTTGCCCTGCCGCTTTTGGCTACCTACAGCCTGCTGTCCGGCTACACCCTCAGCGGATTGGTATTCGTAGCGCTAGGCACAAACGGCGTCGGCATTCAAGGCGTTGGCGTTGCTGCCCTTGGCTGCGGCATCGCCTTTATTGCCAGTCGCCAAATAGGTTCCAACTTATCTGAAGAAGATGGAATGGCCTTGACTAGAACAGTAAGCATGGGGATTATTGCCCTGTGCCTTGTCGTTCTCGGTCAATTCCTGTTGGCACTATTCGGCGTCTATACCCCAACTTGGTTAGAAATCGGCATTTCCGGGATTGGCGTCTTCTTGTTTGCCGGTGCTGCTGTGGTAGATTTCTTTATTTTGCCCCGTACCTACCGCGACGACGAGTACCTGCCAGCAGCGCTGTCGATGTACTTAACTTACATCAACTTGTTTGTCTTCATCTTGCGGTTGCTGATCGCCATCAATAGCCGCGACTAACACCTAGTTGCATTAATTTCATCAGTAGGGTGGGCAATGCCCACCCTTTTCGCTTTTCTCACCCTATGCAGTTGCTAAAAAAACGAAGGTATAGCAAAAGTCAAAAGTCACTCAGTCAAAAGTCACTCATTGAAATGCTTGCTGTGAATTGGTTCTGGCGTTTTAGGGTGCCCTAACCGCCCTGGCGGTTGCTATATTCTCAAAATGCCCAGTTTCCCATCACTGTCAGACGAAGAAATCTATCGACAAGTAGCCAAGATCGCGGGGCAGTTTAAAATATTGCAATAGTCTAAAATAGACAACAGTGCCATCTTCTGCATCACTGAATTATCTCGCTAAGAACCATGATCGAACTTGTAGACATCAAACGCGAAGTCGAAACGTTGTCCCAGCGCCTGGGTAAAACCCAGGACTATCTTTGACGTACCTGCACTGAAAGCAAAAATTCAAGACCTGGAGCAGTTGGCAGCGCAACCGGAATTTTGGAACGACCAAACTACTGCCCAGCAAACACTTCAAGAACTCAACGACCTCAAATCGCACTTAGAGCAATTTCAGCAGTGGAAAAATAGCTTGGAAGATACTAAGGCGATCGCAGAATTGCTGGAGTTGGAAACCGACCCGGCACTGCTGGCAGAAGCCCAAACCAATGTTACCAAGCTCACCCACGAACTCGATCGCTGGGAATTGCAACAGTTGCTGTCTGGGGAATACGATGCCAAAGGCGCAGTGCTGACGATTAACGCCGGTGCCGGCGGTACAGACGCCCAAGACTGGGCCCAGATGCTGCTGCGGATGTACACCCGTTGGGGAGAAAGCCACGGTTATAAAGTACACTTGACCGAAATTTCCGAAGGGGATGAAGCTGGACTAAAATCTGCCACCTTGGAAATTGACGGTCGCTACGCCTACGGTTATCTAAAAGCTGAAAAAGGAACCCACCGCTTGGTGCGAATTTCCCCCTTCAACGCCAACGGCAAACGGCAAACCAGTTTTGCAGGGGTAGAAGTTATGCCAATTTTGGATAACAGCATTCAGCTGGAGATTCCAGAAAAGGATTTGGAAATTACCACTTCTCGTTCTGGTGGCAAAGGCGGTCAAAATGTCAACAAGGTGGAAACAGCCGTACAGATCAAGCACATTCCCACCGGCATTGCCGTGCGCTGTACCGAGGAGCGCTCCCAGCTGCAAAACAAGGAGAAAGCGCTTGCTCGACTAAAGGCAAAGCTACTGGTGATCGCCCAAGAGCAAAAAGCCAAAGAAATCGCTCAAATTCGGGGTGACATAGTAGAAGCAGCCTGGGGCAACCAGATCCGCAACTATGTCTTCCATCCCTACCAACTGGTGAAGGATCTGCGTACTGACGTGGAAACTACTGCGATCGTAGATATCATGAACGGGGAACTCGACTCCTTTATGGAAGCTTATCTGCGTCAGGAAAATCAACTGGTGGAGAGCAGCTCGGTCTGAGATCGAAAGAGGGGCTAGGGGTTAGGGATTAGGGGTTAGGGGTTAGGGGTTAGGGGTTAGGGGGAAGAGGGAAGAGGGAAAATATTAATTCTTCCGCTCCCCCCCAACCCCCCCCCCCCCCCACCCCCCCCCCCCCACAAAAAAAAACAAAAATAAAAAAAAAATTAAAATATTAAAAAAAAAATTTTTAAAAAAATTTTTAAAAAAAAAAAAAAAAATATTAAAAA
>NZ_JBHFNU010000033.1:0-22913 GCF_041929145.1 Aerosakkonema sp. BLCC-F183
AAAACTCGGCGTCCAAGCAGAAGTGAGAGGAGTGGCTGGAACGTGGAAAGATTTGACAGATTCGGTAAACTTGATGGCAGGCAATCTGACCGGACAAGTCAGAAACATCGCCGAAGTTGCAACTGCGATCGCAAATGGCGACTTGTCTAAAAAGATTACCGTCGATGTCAAAGGCGAAATCTTAGAACTGAAGAAAACCATCAACACAATGGTTGACCAGCTATCTTCCTTCGCTAGTGAAGTAACCAGAGTTGCCAGAGAGGTGGGAACGGAAGGTAAACTGGGCGTACAAGCGGATGTCCGAGGAGTTGCGGGAACTTGGAAAGACTTGACCGACAACGTAAACTCAATGGCAGGCAATCTGACCCTGCAAGTAAGAAATATTGCAGAAGTGGCGACAGCGATCGCCAACGGTGACCTTTCTAAGAAAATTACCGTACAAGTAAAAGGCGAAATCTTGGAGTTGAAAAACACCATCAATATAATGGTGGATCAACTATCATCCTTCGCTAGTGAAGTAACCAGAGTTGCTAGAGAAGTAGGTTCGGAAGGAAAACTCGGCGTCCAAGCAGACGTGCGAGGTGTAGCGGGAACGTGGAAAGACTTGACCGACAGTGTAAACTTCATGGCAGGTTCCCTGACAGCGCAAGTCAGAAACATCGCCGCAGTGACGACCGCAGTAGCAAACGGCGACCTGTCCAAGAAAATTACCGTCGATGTCAAAGGCGAAATCTTGGAGTTGAAAAACACCGTCAACACAATGGTGGATCAACTCAACTCCTTCGCTAGTGAAGTAACCAGGGTGGCGCGAGAGGTAGGTACAGAAGGAAAACTCGGCGTCCAAGCAGAAGTCCGAGGAGTTGCGGGAATTTGGAAAGAACTGACCGACAGTGTAAACTTCATGGCGGGTTCCTTGACAGCGCAAGTCAGAAACATCGCCGAAGTGACGACCGCAGTAGCAAACGGCGACCTATCCAAGAAGATTACCGTCGATGTCAAAGGCGAAATCTTGGAATTGAAGAACACCATCAACACAATGGTGGATCAACTTAACTCCTTCGCATCAGAAGTAACCCGCGTAGCCAGAGAAGTTGGTACAGAAGGTAAACTGGGCGTACAAGCATACGTCCGAGGAGTTGCGGGAACCTGGAAAGACTTGACGGATAACGTGAACTCAATGGCGGGTAACCTGACAGCGCAGGTGAGAAACATCGCCGAAGTGACGAAGGCGGTGGCAAATGGCGACCTGTCCAAGAAGATTACCGTCGATGTCAAAGGCGAAATCTTGGATTTGAAGAATACCATCAACACAATGGTGGATCAACTATCGTCCTTCGCATCCGAGGTAACGCGGGTTGCACGCGAGGTGGGTACGGAAGGAAAACTCGGCGGTCAAGCGGATGTGCGAGGAGTTGCGGGTGTCTGGAAAGATTTGACGGACAACGTGAACTCGATGGCGGGGAACTTGACAGCGCAAGTGCGAGGGATTGCGCGAGTGGTGACGGCGGTGGCGAACGGCGACTTGAAGCGCAAGTTAATGCTGGAGGCGAAGGGAGAAATCGAAACCCTGGCAGATACGATCAACGAAATGATCGATACTCTGGCAACTTTCGCGGATCAGGTAACTACAGTGGCGCGTGAGGTGGGTATCGAAGGGAAACTGGGGGGTCAGGCGAAAGTTCCTGGCGCGGCGGGAACCTGGAGAGCGCTGACGGACAACGTGAACGAACTGGCGGCGACACTGACTACCCAGCTGAGAGCGATCGCCGAAGTTGCTACCGCTGTGACCAAAGGCGACCTGACGCGATCGATTTCCGTAGAAGCGCAAGGTGAAGTCGCCATCCTCAAAGATAACATCAACCAGATGATCGCCAACCTGCGCGAAACCACCCAAAAGAACACCGAACAAGACTGGTTGAAAACCAACCTCGCCAAATTCACGCGAATGTTGCAGGGTCAGCGAGATTTGGAGACGGTTTCCAAACTTATCCTTTCCGAATTGGCACCCCTAGTTTCCGCCCAACACGGCGTATTCTACCTCATGGATGGAGCTGACACTCACAGTACCCAATATCTGAAGCTGCTCAGCACCTACGCCTATCGGGAACGCAAGCATCTAGCCAACCGCTTCAGTTTGGGTGAAGGACTGGTAGGACAGTGCGCCTTAGAAAAAGAACGCATCTTACTGACCGAAGTGCCGGATAACTACATCAAAATTAGTTCCGGTTTGGGAGAATCCTCACCTTTAAATGTTGTAGTCTTACCGGTGTTATTTGAAGGTCAAGTAACTGCCGTCATCGAATTGGCATCCTTCCGTCGGTTTAGCGAAATTCACCTGACATTCTTCGATCAGCTAACGGAAAGTATTGCAATCGTACTCAATACGATCGCCGCCAGTATGCGGACAGAAGAATTGCTCAAACAGTCGCAATCTTTGGCCGAAGAACTGCAAACCCAACAAGCCGAACTGCGCGAAACTAACAAACGATTGGAACAACAAGCCCAATCCCTCAAAGCATCGGAAGAATTGCTCAAGAGCCAACAAGAACAACTGCGCCAAACCAACGAAGAATTAGAAGAAAGAAGCGGATTGTTGGAGTTGCAAAACAAAGAAGTAGAACGCAAGAATCGCGAAATCGAACAAGCCCGACTTTCTTTAGAAGAAAAAGCCGAACAATTAGCTTTGAGTTCCAAATACAAGTCGGAATTCTTGGCGAATATGTCGCACGAATTGCGAACACCGCTGAATAGTTTGTTGATTCTAGCGCGTTTGCTGGCGGATAATCCCGAAGGAAATCTCACAACAAAACAAGTCGAATATACGCGCACAATTCACGCAGCAGGTACGGATTTGTTAGGTTTAATTAATGATATTTTAGACCTGGCAAAAATTGAATCTGGCACCATGTCAATT
The DNA here is from genome assembly GCF_041929145.1 of Aerosakkonema sp. BLCC-F183. Lineage (NCBI taxonomy): Bacteria > Bacillati > Cyanobacteriota > Cyanophyceae > Aerosakkonematales > Aerosakkonemataceae > Aerosakkonema > Aerosakkonema sp. BLCC-F183. Next base: position 2,915 of record NZ_JBHFNU010000033.1, read on the forward strand.
GAAATTGATATGATGCTGTTCACAGAGTTGAAAGAGCAAATCGAGCGAACCTTCCGACAAGTTGCCCAAGATAAAGGATTGGCTTTCACAATAGATTTTGTTTCCCAACTGCCAAGAGCGATATATACCGACTCCAAACGATTGCAACAAGTATTGAAAAACTTGCTCTCCAACGCATTTAAATTTACCGAACAAGGTACTGTGACCCTGCGATCGCAAATAGTCACAAGCGGTTGGAGTCCGGAAAACGAAAATTTGAGTAATGCCTCTAGCGTCGTCTCCTTCTCTGTCACCGATACCGGTATCGGTATCCCCGCTGACAAACAAAAAATCATTTTCGAGGCATTCCAACAAGCGGATGGCACCACCAGCCGCAAATACGGCGGTACGGGACTCGGATTGTCGATTAGCCGCGAAATCGCCCATCTTTTAGGGGGAGAAATTCAGTTAGTCAGTAGCGTAGGTAAAGGCAGTATCTTTACTCTTTATCTACCACAAAACAATCTGCCCCAAAACGATGGCGATAACCCCACAGAAGAGCCAAGCATAAGAAACGAACAGGGGGAAAGCCGGAGAGCCGGAGAGCCGGAGAGCGGGAGAACAGGGACAGACATATCTAATGTTTCCCTCACTCCCCCACTTACCCCACTCCCCCCATCCCCACCAAACACCCATACCCCCCCAAATAATGTGCCTGCGATTTCTAAAGCTCCCTCAGAAGAAACGATCGCGGCGCAGCGACCCCAGGCGCAACAACCAATCCCATTAACCCAAGACGGGTATAAAGCTCAACCGACATCCTTGGCGGACGATCGCGGCGATATCCAGCCCAACGATATGGTATTGCTGATTGTGGAAGATGACATCAATTTCGCTCGCGTCTTGTTAGATATGGCGCGACAGCAAGGTTTCAAAGTTTTGGTAGCTTTGCGCGGGGAAACCGGCTTGGTAATGGCGCGAGAATACAAACCGAGCGCCATCATTCTGGATATTAGTTTGTCCTCATCAGTGGATGGCTGGACAGTACTCGATCGCCTCAAGCACGACCCGAATACCCGTCACATCCCCGTCCACATCGTTTCTGTAGCCGAAGGACGACAGCGCGGTTTGCAACTCGGAGCTGTATCGTATCTCCAAAAACCCGTCACCGCCGAAGCATTAACCTCTGCACTGACAAACATCAAAAGTTTTATCCAGCGTCCGGTGAAAAACCTGCTGGTAGTCCAAGATAACGAAACTCAACGCCACAGCATTGTCGAGTTAATCGGTAACACCGATGTCTCCACCACAGCTGTGGGTACGGGGACAGCAGCCTTGTCAGCACTCAGAGAAGGCAACTTCGATTGCTTGGTGCTGGATTTGAACTTACCGGATATGAACGGTTTTGAATTAATCGAGCGCATCCACCAGGAATCTTTTAGAAAGGTAAACGCGGTCAGTTACAGACCCCTACCGATTATCGTTTATACCGACAAGAAACTTACCAAAGCAGAAGAAGTTCACCTCAAGCGCATTGGCGAAACTACTCCGCTCAAACAAGTACACACTCCAGAGCGTCTCCTAGATGAAACAGCTTTGTTCCTGCATCGAGTGCAGTCAAACTTACCCGCACAAGCGAGAGAAATGCTGGAACAACTCTACAAAACAGATTACGTACTGGCTGGCAAAAAAGTCCTGATTGTGGATGACGACGTGCGTAATATTTTTGCCCTCACCAGTATGCTAGAACGCTATCAAATGCAGGTGATTTATGCCGAAAACGGTAGGGATGGTATAGCTGTTTTGCGAGGAACTCCAGATATCGATATCGTCCTGATGGACGTAATGATGCCGGAAATGGACGGATACGAAACAATGCGAAATATCCGCCAAATACCTCAATTTAAAAAGCTGCCGATGATTGCGCTCACAGCCAAAGCGATGAAAGGCGATCGCGAAAAGTGCATTGAAGCAGGTGCGTCCGATTACATTACCAAACCAGTAGATACAGAGCAGTTACTCTCGATGCTGCGCGTTTGGCTCTATCGATAAATTTCAAATTTTAGATTTCAGATTGCAAATTGATTAAATTTGAAATCTAAGATTTAAAATCTGAAATTTCCTCAAGAGCAATGACCAATGACCAACTACGAAAAAGTCAACATCTTAATGGTTGACGACCATCCAGAAAATTTGCTAGCGCTAGAGGCAATACTAGATTCTTTGGGTCAGAATCTGGTAAAAGCTCATTCTGGTGAAGAAGCATTAAAATGCTTGCTCAAGCAGGACTTTGCCGTGATTTTGCTTGACGTTCAAATGCCAGGTATGGATGGATTTGAGACGGCAACGCTGATTCGACAACGAGAGCGTAGCCGCCACACCCCGATCGTTTTCCTGACAGCCTTCAGCACCAGCGACTCCTTTGTGTTCAAGGGTTATTCTTTGGGTGCGGTGGACTACCTGCTCAAGCCGATAGAGCCGGAAATATTGAAATCGAAAGTTTCCGTATTCGTTGACTTGTGCAAGAAAACTCTAGAAGTCAAGCGACAAGCAACCCAACTGGCAGCTATGAACGCCGAACTCAGAGAAAGCGAAGAGCGGTTTCGCTGCTTGAGCTACTGTTCTCCAGTCGGTATTCTGCTGACAAATACTGACGGTCTCTGCACTTACACCAACCCGCGCTGCCAAACTATTTGCGGTTTTACTCTGGAGGAAAGCTTGGGAGAAGGTTGGCTGGAGTCAGTGTATTGGGAAGATCGAGCGCGAGTAAAAGCTGATTGGTTTACCTATACTTCTAGGGAGGCTTCCGGAGGGACAATAATTAAGGCCGACCGAGAACATATTTTAACAGCAGGGCATTACTCGGACGAGTTTCGCTGCCAGACAAGCGAGGGAATTATCCGTTGGGTTAACTTCCAGTCCTCGTCAATGCTCTCCGATCGCGGCAAGTCGATCGGCCACGTCGCCACAATAGAAGATATTACCGATCGCAAGCAAGCGGAGGAAGAGCGCACGAAATTGCTGCGAGAGCAAATGGCAAGGCAGCAAGCCGAGGCAGCCAATCGGATGAAGGATGAGTTTCTGGCGACCCTCTCCCACGAACTCCGCACGCCGCTTAACTCGATATTAGGCTGGGCTCGCTTGCTCCGCACTCGCAATTTTGATGAAGAAACAACCGCTCGCGCTCTCGAAACGATCGAGCGCAATGCTAAGTTGCAGACGCAATTGATCGAAGATATTCTCGATGTGTCGCGCATTATTCGCGGCAAACTGCGTTTGAATCTCTGTCCGTTCAATCTTGTCGGAGTTATTCAAGCCGCCATCGATGCCTTATCTCCGCAAGCGGAAGCTAAAGCAATTCAGCTGCAAACTTCGCTTGACTCACATCCGCATCTGATTTCTGGCGATCCTAACCGCTTGCAGCAAATTGTCTGGAATTTACTTTCCAATGCGATCAAATTCACTCCGGAAGGAGGAAAGGTTGATGTCAAACTGGAGTACCGTGGCTCTTGGGTCGAGATAGTAGTGAGCGACACAGGTATTGGTATCAGTCCAGATTTTCTTCCTTATGTTTTCGATCGCTTCCGTCAAGCTGATGGCAAAACCACGCGGTTATACGGGGGTCTCGGACTGGGATTGGCGATCGTTCATCATTTAGTAGATCTCCACGGAGGCACAGTGCGTGCCGAAAGTCAAGGAGAAGGTCAGGGAGCGACCTTTAGGGTCAAATTACCCCTTTTGGTGGGCAAGAGCGAAGCAGTCTGCCAAAAAAATGAATCAAACAACTTGATGAATTCGCGCTCGGCGCTCCGCGATCGAACTCTGGCCGATTTGCAAGTGCTTTTGGTGGATGACGAACCGGATGTCCGTCAGTTTGTCAGTCTCGCGTTGGAAGAATACGGAGCCAGAGTGGTAGCAGTGGCATCGACAGGCGAAGCAATGAAGACTCTGACCCAATTGCAACCAGATGTATTGCTCAGCGATATCGGTATGCCAGAGGAAGACGGCTACACCCTGATCCGCAAGGTGAGAGACCTCAATACAGCGCAAGGTGTATTTATTCCCGCTGCGGCGCTAACAGCTTATGCTAGGGAGGAGGACGGTATCCACGCGCTTGCGGCTGGCTTCCAGATGCACCTGTCCAAACCCGTTGATATCAACGAGTTGGTTACCGCAGTAGCCAAACTCGCCGGACGAGCGATCGTCGCTTCTTAAGTCCGGGAACTTTTGTCATATCGGCGGCGTCAAGGAAGAAGGGATGTATTAAAACGGATTCCGTCCATGAGTCAGTCGATTCCTGTATCCTGGTCTAGCAGTGAGGTTAGCGTTCCTCAAGCAGCAGTGCAGCCAGTTGAAAAACTCTCTAATTATGACTTAGTTTTGCGGTGTCAAGCTGGGCATCGCCCGGATCGGGAGGCATTCGCAGAACTGTTGCGTCGGTACCAGTCCCATATAGATAAGATTTTGTACCACCTGGCTCCTGATTGGCAGGATCGAGCCGATTTAGCTCAGGAAGTCTGGATTCGGGTTTATCGCAATATCAAGCGCCTTAACGAACCGGTCAAGTTCCGGGGGTGGCTCAGCCGGATCGCCACCAATCTTTTCTATGATGAGTTACGCAAACGCAAGCGAGTATCTCAACCTTTGTCTTTGGATGCGCCTAGAATGGTAGAAGATGGCGAGATGGAATGGGAAATCGCAGCTGACAATCCGGGGCCTGTAGAAGATTTGAGTACTCGCGAGTTCTACGAGCAACTCCATACTGCGATCGCCGATCTACCAGAGGTTTTCCGGACTACGATTGTCCTCAGAGAAATTGAAGGGATGGCATACGAGGAAATTGCCGATATTACGGGGGTTTCTCTGGGAACTGTCAAGTCTAGAATCGCTAGAGCCCGTCAGCGACTCCAATCTCAGCTACAAAACTATCTCGATAGTTAATGGTTTCTGGATCTGAGGCGATCCGTTGTCGGCAATTTTGCTGCGATCGTGTTTGTGAATCTTCTCCGATCGATTTTGCGCTTCGCTCTGGCTTTTGCAGTCTGGATGCCAAGACTAAATCTACCGGAAGAGAGATCGAGCTTGAGTAGTAAAGATTGCTAAGACCCCTCATATATCGTTTTAAAATTTGTAGTAGACTAGCGAGTATCGAAGGGTGAGCGTACACAACTTTGTAAGTAGCTTAGTGTGTAAAATGACACCAAGTTTACAAAAAATTGCACTTTCACACTCGCCTCGCAAAAGATTCCCGCTAGGGACGCTCAAATTGATTATCAAAAATCTACGCATTCAAGCATTGGTATGAATTCTGACTTAGAATCCCGTAATCTTTCAAAACCGAATTCCGCAGGGAATTCGCCTGCGGGTAATGTGGGTGCGCTCGATACTCAAAAGCGCGATCGATTTGAGTTGCTGAGTGCCTACTTGGATGGGGAGGTGAGCGTACAAGAACGCCGACAGGTAGAAGCATGGCTGGCAGAAGACCCGCAGGTGCAGTGTTTGTATGCCAGACTGATGACGCTCCGCAAAGGGATGCGGACAATACCTGTGCCAGCGTGCGAGCAACCCGTGGAAGAAACGATAACTAAAGTGTTCTTGCGCTTGGGTCGCCGTCGCCAAAAGCAGGTGCTATTGTGGGGTGGTAGTGCGATCGCGGCTGGGCTGATTGCCGCAGTTTCAGGCGTGTTCGGAGGTGGCAATTCTTTTTCGCCGCAACTGGCGCAATCTCCGGAAATACCTGTAGCTTCGGAACCTTTGATGCTGGCTTTAAATCAACCTGTTGTGGAAATTCCGAAAGCGTCGGTGGCAGCACCCATAAACAGGCTAAAACATAGCTCCTATTACAATCCGGGTAGATAAACTCAAAAATATTTTGAGGAAAACCACCAGCCTGATGGGATAAAAATACCTCCCAAACCTTCCACTCGCTCGCTGGTCATGAAATAGGCCCAAGCAATACCCTGCGATCGCCCGTCTAAATTATACGTCTCGATTTGTTTGCGATCGTAGAGATTATCCTCCGGTGGCCGTTGCGGGTCGTAATCTTCGAGTTGGTCAAGCTTGTGGATAACATCCGCATCGGCAAAGCTAAGCAGATAACCTTGCACTCGAGTGTACCCCGTGGTCATCGCGGGATAGCCAAAGGCAGGTAAGTGAAAAAGCTCACCGTAGGCGATCGATCTTTCCTCTTGTACTACTTTACCAGCACAGTATCGCTGATAGTTTGATTCCCCTGGTTTGAGCGTGCCGTACACGAAAACTTTTAACATCTCTTAAATTAAAACTTTAGGCGCTTCCAGTATTGTATTATTACCAAAGTATGAAGGGGTTGTCCGAAGCTGGGAAAGTAAGTAGATTTGTCGATCGCTTTAGATAGCTTACAACTAGATTGGTTAAGTAGGGTGCGTCAGAGGGATAAAATTAACCATTGTCCCGCGAAGTATGCTATTTGACGCACCTTACAGATCGATTGACTTCTGATGGTCAAGTAAGGGTGGATACGAAATTACCCACCTGTTAGCTGTCTAAATTCCGATTATGCTTGCTGCTAGTAACGAGAAAGCGATCGATCGCTTCCCCTTCTTCAGAAGAAATAAACTTTGATTTGAGGTATTTATTTATGTCAATTCATATAGATGATGAAAAATTTGAAATTGCACATAACCTATTCAAAGAATCACTGTTAAAAGACTCAAAGGGAGTTACCTTTGAAAATTTTCAGCATCCTTTTTTAGTTAAAGACGAAATTGAATACAAATGGAAAGCTTATCGAGAAGGGAGAAAAGCTCTTTGTCTAGATAATTGGAGACAATGGTTGCCAGAGCAAGGAAAGATAATAGAAGCTACGAAAAACGCTTGCAATCGAAGTGTAAATTTACTCGAACACAAATATGGCTTCCAAAACAGCCCGGAAGCTGCTCTTTATAAAGTGAACGAGCCTGCACAGATCGAAGGCTTGGAAAAACAGTTGTTCGATTTTTTTATAGGTGGAGCCAGCATTCCATCAGAATTCGGCCATCGTTTTGATGCGCTGGCAGATTATTTGAGAATAAATAAACTCCCTTGTTCATGGCCTTTTTTAGCTTATTTGGCTTTTCTATTAGATCCTCTTACTTACTTTCCGGTTATTCCGAAAAAATTTGATAAGCTTTTGAAGTTTTATGGAATAGAAAAATCGATTAGTAAATCTATTTATTGGGAAAAATATTGTATCTTGCTGGAACTTGCTGAGGTACTAAAATCAAAGCTTACTGCTTATGGAAATTATGGAGAACCTAACGCGATCGAGATTCACTCATATATGTGGGTTGTTTCTTACAGTATTTCAACTGAAGAAGATAGTCAATCCGAATAGCTAAATTTTGACAATTTTAGGATTGAATTTAGAAAGATTGATTAGTTTCATAGTGTGTAAAAAAACAAGGCAACAAGTTAATATTTAGCTCAAAAAATCACTTGGAAAATAGGGCTTATGAGGACTAAAGTAGTTGAATCGATAGTTAACCTGATTGAAATTCTTACAGAAGAAGAGAAAGCGCTTTTACATCAAAAACTTGCCGAAAATGAGGGGATGAAATCAGAGGTAAAACCTAAAGAGCGTCATTTTCAGGAAATCGCTACCCCTGAAGAATGGATAAAAGCTTTTCGGGAATGGACGGAGAGTCATCGAGGACGTAATTATCCTCATATTTCCGATGAAGATATTAGTCGAGAAAGTATTTACGGAGAAAGAGGTTAAAAGTATTTTTAGGTACGTTGTTGCGCTTTAGCGCCAAAAGTTGAGCTATTTACAAAATCAGCCCCCATCAAACATATTACGAGAGCGACTAGCCGCTACAACAGTTGCAACAGTTAACTGTAACTCTGGAAAAGTTGGCGAAATAATTAAGTCATTGCCAGTATATCTCTTAACTTGATATACTCCCTCAATTAAATGATAAACAGACACAGTAGGAACTTTAGGATTTCCCAGATAATTGCGGGAAGCAACAGCCAAATAGTCTACAATCCAATACTCAGGAATACCCAATCGTTGATATTCATCCACTTTGTCAATGTAGTCATCATCCCAGTTACTTGATGCTACTTCAACAGCTAAAATTAGGGGTTCTGTAATAGCAGCGTAGGTATTAAGATATCTATCCCAAATTCTACCCTCAACCAAACTTACATCTGGTCTTCTGCCTCGTTCAGTTCCTTCATTGCTGAAAGTTCGGATAACTATATCTTTATCAACAACCCAGTCAAGCTTCAATCGTTTTATTTCATCATTGAAAGCAAACAGTAGAAACCTCGCTACATTTTTATGCGCCCCTGTAGCTTCCATTTTTATAATTTCTCCATCGATTAACTCGTAGTTACCATCTTCGGGACAGACTTGCAAAAACTCTTCAAAAGTTAGCGGTTTAGTAGTGCTGATTGTCATAGTATATTTTTTTGTTTGCTACGAATTCGTTCTTTTACTACTTCATAATAACTGCCTGCTGGAATCGTTCTAAAACTTCGTTGACAAAAGTTTCGCCGTCAATAGGTGGCGTTCGATCGGAAACTTCGATCGCGGCGTCAATTTTTTCTCGCACATCCTCTACCCAGGCGTTATCTGCGCGATCGTATTCATCCAACAATCGCAAGGCAATTTCGAGGATTTCTTGGGCCGATCGATATTTCCCACCTTGCAACTTCGTTTGAATAAAGCGTTCTTGTTCGGAAGTAAGACTGATACTCATAGAAAATTTGCGAGAAGTAGTTTCTATTATATCTCAAGAATAAATCAGGGACGAATTGCGATCGAAGAGTTCAATTTGAGATATAATTTTATTCATGTGTAGGAGGTCAACTTTATACTTTGAGTTTAGAACCGAGTAGTTTAAATGAGATTAGAGCCGAAATTGCCAAAATTGCCAGCCAATATGGAGTTTTTCAATGTGTTCAATGTAGTGAGGCTATCAAAGATTTCTTGGTGAGCAAAAATATACAAGGTAAGCAAATAAAGCTGGATTTAGGAAGGCAAGACCTACCTTGGTCAGTGATTTACGATTTACGGCGCGAACAGCAAATTGCTACTAATGGCTACCATGAAGCGATATCAATTATAATAGACTGAGAAGAAATTGTTTTTGATAATATCGATCCTAGTGGAGTTAATAGGCAAGAGTGGCTACAAAATTTAACATCTCCTTCTCTGGAACTTGGGTTAGGGAGTTTTAAAATTATTGAAGAAGAATTTTAAGCAGCAAAATTAACAATTGGAAAATATTGAGGTAAACAATGCACGATTTATATACCTTAATTGAGAAAATAAAAAAAGCTCCTTCAATGTACTTAGGGCGACGTTCAATTATTTGCCTTCAGGCTTTTTTATCTGGTTACAGCGTTGCTAAATATGAATTAGGAGAACAGCCAACTAAACAAGAACGCGATTTTATGCAGTTTCCTGAATGGATACGCAAAAAATTCAGCGTGGATAGTAGCCAATCTTGGGCTAACATTATTCTTTTTTATTCGGAGGATGAAAGTAAAGCGCTTGATAAATTTTTTGAACTGTTAGATGAGTTTATGAATCGAAATTCTTTGGCTGATAGTTCCGGTGAAAAGGGATTGGATATAGAGGAAAAAGTGGAAGTTTTTAGAAGTTGATGGATGGAAAAATTGTTGGTGTTTTGGTAGTGCGATCGCTATCTATACAAGCATTTATTTTTGGTATTTGCCAGGAAATGCGATCGCAAAGCCTACCACAGGAATAACTCAAGTGATGCTTATTTATGCCATAGCTATTTCAGGCGTTTTGTCAGGGGATGCTGGCTCGAAATGCAATACCATAATTTGCTCTGGGCGTAGTCCCATAGATTCGTATGTGCGTCCGTTACGATCGCTAAATTCCACTTCAAACGCTGCCCCACTAGCCAAAATATCAACTACAGTGCCGACTTGACCGCGCCACAGGTTATATTCAGGAAGATCGACTGTCAGGGCTACCACATCAAGCAACTTAATTGTATTGGTCGTCATCTTGTATCACCTCCAAATACTACAGGGGATAGCAGGTTGTTAATCTTGGAATATCAGAGTCATTACAAACATCTATCATTAGTACTTGCTGCGAAAAGGAAACGCTAATTTTGATATAAAATCATCGTTAGTTGCTGTTTGATCTGTGTTTTTTTCATAGATAATTTCAATAAATCTCTCCTTATATTTTTGATAATCTGCATTTGTTGCTTCTGCTTGCTCTGTGCAATACTCAAACTCTTGTTCCAATTTTTGCTGATATTCAAGATAAGAAGCTAATCTATCCTTGCGTGTAGTTACTGAATTGTCTCGTTTGGCTTTTGAATAAGCAAATATCAAGTTAATAAGCGCAAACATAGAAACACCCAGAAAAAGTGGAATCTCAGGTGGGGGCGGTGAGGCTTTATAGATATTACTTAAATTATCAGCATTTAAGGATTGTCTGTTCAGCTTATCCTGGATAATTGGTAGAAGTATAGAATAACCAACTAAAGCTTCTGCTAACCAAATAGCAAACATCAAAATATTAACTGGTTTCAACCAACTTAAATACGGAATTCGGATAGCTGCTCTTTTTCCGTCCCAACGCCTTAAGACTAGAGTTTTCTTTGAATGTTTACTTGAGTTTGTAGCAGAGGGTTCACTGGTAAACCAGTTATAAATAGATGCTGATGTTAACTCCACTAGAGAAATACCAGAAAAAACGCACAACCAAAAGAACAAGCCATCTTTTTGAAAGCTAATAATTGACTCAGCATTTTCTGTAAAATTAGGATCGATAAGGCTAGCCGTAGATAACACAGTAACAAAAGACAAGCCTGCTTTTAGAGTCCATTGGAATGAGGTATTTGTAACTTCCCGTAAACTAAATTTTCCACCCTCCCAAAACTTTAATCCGCCTTGCCATTTGCCAATTTCTTTGCTAATTCTTACCATCTCCGTTTTAAGCCAAGCTCCTCTCTTATAAAAACCGTTTCTAAGATAAAGGTTTTTATACATCTCTGCTGTAACTATCTCTAATTCCAAAATTTGATTAGCCTCAGATAAGCTATATTTTTCAGAGGTATTGAGTTTGCCTAAAAGGTCAGTTACAGATTTTTTTGCGTCTGTTTCAGCTTGATTCTGTATTGTTTCATATTTTAGGTCTTCTGGTACAGCGTAAAAATTATTGTCTATTGAATTTTCATCTGCATCACCTTCAATATTAGCCATATTATTTAGAACTCCTGATCAACTCTCTTGCTTCTCTAATCAAATTTCTAATATTGCCCGGATCTGTGCCAGATGTAATAACCGTTTCAGGTGTAGTTAAATTAAAGAGACGAAATACATTTGATATATTTCCATCAGTAACTCCAAAAAGGTATATTTTCTCGACTCTAGTTTTATCCTTAACCTTACTAACTTCTAGAGTTAATTCATCATATTCTTTAGAGCTAAAGCCTTTTTTCCAAGGAATTTGAATAAAAGCGATTAAATGATTCTGTTTATTTTGATTTAAGTAATCATTTATTCTATTAATAACTGATTTTAAAGATTCTGTGGCAGAAGAATCACATATTTGATTTTGAGTTTTGCCAAGCCAGTTTAGCAAGCTATTAAATAATATCTTTGGTGAACTAACACTTGAATAATGTAGAGATTCAATATATTCTAATTCACCGTTACAAATACCTTTTAATTCGTAATAATTATCACGTACCATTAAATTAGATTCTGCATTTCTAACAAAACTTATTGCTAGGTTTAATTGTTCTTTGTTAATAGGGGCGAGAACTACAAATACTGTATGAGTATTAGTTGATTTTGTTATTTGCTCTGGGTTTGGACTAAAAACACAAGATCTCAAGATAAAAAATAAAACTAGAAGTAGCAGAACCATCAGTAAAATGCCACTGTTCATACTATATTGTTTGTACCAAGTACGTCTTCTTGTCATATCAAAACAGGTTTTCCTATAAAATTTGCTTATGTAAACTATTCAAGCTTGTTAGGCAAGATTAAGTGAGTCAGAACTCTATGTACAGCAGAGCCTTCCATAAGGCTAGCGCAACCATATCGCTCCTGAAAAGCCAAAAAAGTTGGAAAAAGTTGGATCTTTCTCAAATTGCAATCCCAACCCCCAAAAAAAGTTGCAAAAAGTGGGAAAAAGTTGGATATAGTAACCATAGCTGTCTCATCTACCCATCTATGGACATTCCCCAGATATTGCAATTTGTCGATGAAACTGTCTACGCTAAGACAGAAAAACATCTGAATGACTTGCAACGGAGGATTATCGCGGGAATACTGAAGGGCAAAAGGTATGCTGATGTTTCAGAAACTTATGGTTATAGCGCCCAGCACGTTAAAAAAGCCAGTCACGAACTTTTGCAAATGTTATCTGATATTTTTGGCGAACAAGTGAAAAAGAATAATTTTGAATCTGTCTTAGAACGGCAAATAAATCAGAAGATAAAATTTGGAAATAATAATACTTTTCATACTATCCAAAATAACAAAATTAGCTACATTAACGGTTGTCCTTCTCCTGATAGTCCTACGGTAGATAGAGGTAATAATAAAACTAATATTGAAATAATTAATAAATTACGGAAGTTTGGCTTAAGCGACGAAAAAATTGCAGAAGCTTTAGACATATCTTTGGATGTAGTGAATCAGGTAGAGATTAGTGGTGAAACCGATTAAACTCAGTAACGTTCATGCTGACTTAACCAAGTAACTAGCAATCTGGTCTTAATTATATTACATAAATTGAATGCGATCGCTCTTTTCATCAGGATCGATCGCAACTTTCGACTTACCGCATAAATATTTGGATTGATGCTCAAAATTGGGAAAAGGTTTGATGTTGATTAGATTTATTTGTCACAGACGAATTAGATTTTTCTGTTCCATTCAATTCATCTTCTTCAAAGAGATATGGACAGGCTTGCTTTAAACCTGCGAGAAACTCTTCAGTAGTTACTTCCTCAAAATGTTTGAGAAGTATTTCGCCACATTTTTGGGGGTCTAGCATGGTTAAATTCCTCCCGGTATTTCTATCAAACAAGACTCTTCAATTAAAGAAGTATCTCGAATAGCTATTTGAACGTGAGCTAGGTCAAAAACAGCAGAATTTGGGAAAATGCGATCGCCTTCTACAAATACAGAACGAATAGCTTTAACAATCTGTCCTTCAGGCTGCAAAACTTTCTCAACTGTATAGTCAAAAAAGGCGCAGTCTAACCTGTGAGCTTTCGAGCGTTCGGGATTCTGCTGAGGCAAAGTCTGATTTGTTGATTCATACTCTGCTACAAATGAATTATATACCCTTCTGATGAATGGAAACCATTTAATATCCAGTAAATCTATGCAATTTTCCAAGCGAATCGAAGAACAGATTACGGCGGGATTTTCTGGATAGTTCTGATTTGCCCATGTCCAAGCTCTCAGCGGCGCATCTTGCCAGAAATAAACCCCTTTTCCCAACCAGTCGTATTCGTTGCTGCTAATGTTGAAGCCGGTTTGAAGAATTGCCGCTGCTGCTTCTGCGCTTGTGCCATGATAGCCGTAGATGCGAATCGTTTCATTCATGCACTGATGATATTTTTATTGAAAATTAGTGATTAAATAGTATAATAATACAAATTATATCCAATTCGATATATGGGAGCAAAAATTTCAAGTAACCCTTATGTATAATCAAGAAAAAAAAGAAAATAATTCTCCGAGTGCTTCTTCTCCGCCAATTTCCCCATTACTAACAAACTTTTCTACTTCTACCGAGCCATCATTCAAAAATTCAACTTCCCATCTTTCTCCAGGTACAGCCACTGTCACCATAATTGCTTCATCTCGATGATGTGCTAAAGTGTAGCTGACTTTTTCTTGTTCCAGTTTGTTTAAGAGTTTAAGTAATTTTTCAAAGATAGGATTGGTCATTTATCAAATCTCCGATCGCTTAATAATTTCCGAACAACTTTGAAACCAGGAAGATTTTCCTGTACACCCATTTCAATTTCCTCCCAAATCATTTCGCTAAATTCTTCCCAACTGGGAGAACCTTCTGGTAGTTCGGCTTGTTTAATACTACCTTTTTTAGCTTTAAGAATGTCAAAAACTCTCTGACCCGAAAACTTATGTGCGATTTTTTACTCCTTCTTGAACAATGATTTAGATAATTTTCCTCTGCAAGCGATCGCTGGAAGAGTGATAGACTTGCACTAGAAGGATATCCCCACTACCCACTCTCCATTCCTATTCGTGCCACAATGGGAAAATGTAGTTGATTAGTGACCCAGCAGGAGTTCTAGATTGTGGAATCCCGATATAATCCAACAGCAATAGAGGAAAAGTGGCAAAAGACTTGGGCAGAACGAGGCATAGACCAAACGCCGACTGAGACAGACAAGCCCAAATTCTACGCCCTGTCGATGTTTCCCTATCCATCGGGCAACCTGCACATGGGCCATGTCCGCAACTATACTATAACGGATGCGATCGCACGAGTACACCGAATGCAGGGCGATCGGGTATTGCATCCGATGGGATGGGATGCGTTTGGACTCCCAGCAGAAAACGCCGCCATCAAAAACCAAACCCATCCGGCGAAGTGGACTTATAACAATATCGCCCAAATGCGATCGGAATTAAAGCGCTTAGGCTTATCCTACGATTGGAATTGCGAACTCGCCACCTGTTCCCCCGACTATTACAAGTGGACGCAGTGGATATTCTTGCAATTTCTCCAAGCCGGATTAGCATATCAAAAAGAAGCCAAAGTTAACTGGGACCCCATCGACCAAACCGTATTAGCAAACGAACAAGTCGATAGCGAAGGACGTTCTTGGCGTTCCGGCGCAATAGTTGAAAAGAAAAACTTGCGTCAATGGTTCCTCAAAATAACCGACTACGCCGAAGAATTACTCCAAGATTTAGATAAGTTGACAGGTTGGCCGGAAAGAGTAAAGTTAATGCAGGCCAACTGGATTGGTAAATCTGTCGGCGCTTATTTGGAATTTCCAATTGTCGGAATGGATGAAAAAATCGGCGTGTTTACCACTCGTCCCGATACTGTTTATGGTGTTACTTACGTGGTACTCGCGCCGGAACATCCATTAACACCAAAAGTTACAACTTCCGAACGCAAAGAAGCAGTCGAAACTTTCATTAAAGAAGTTGCCAATCAAAGCGAATTGGAACGTACCGCCGAAGATAAACCAAAACGCGGTATTCCAACTGGCGGTAAAGCAATCAATCCCTTTACTGGTGAAGAAATTCCGATTTGGATTGCCGATTACGTCTTATTTGAGTATGGCACGGGCGCAGTAATGGGCGTACCCGCACACGATACGCGGGATTTCAAATTTGCGAACGAACAAAATCTGCCGATTAAAGTAGTAATTGTTCCGCCTGGGAATGAGGACTTAAGTCCTCACTACGAACTAGAGGAAGCATATACTGACACTGGAATTATGGTTAATTCCGAGAACTTCAATGGCAAGAATTCCAATGAAGGAAAACAGGCAATTATCGAATATGCCGAACAGCAAAGTTTCGGTAAAGCGCGAGTACAATATCGCCTCCGAGATTGGTTAATTTCCCGCCAACGTTATTGGGGTGCGCCAATACCAGTTATTCACTGTCCGAATTGCGGCATAGTGCCAGTTCCCGAACAAGATTTACCAGTTCAATTGCCAGAAAATGTCGAATTTACTGGTCGCGGTGCTTCGCCTTTAGCACAATTAGAAAGTTGGGTAAACGTACCTTGTCCTAGTTGCAATACGCCTGCGAAAAGAGAAACCGATACGATGGATACGTTTATCGATTCATCGTGGTATTACTTGCGTTTTTGCGATGCCCAAAATGATGGGAAAGTGTTCGATTCTGCGAAAACAAATGATTGGATGCCTGTCGATCAATATGTCGGTGGCATCGAACACGCAATCCTACACTTATTATATTCTCGTTTCTTTACCAAGGTGTTGCGAGACAGAGGTTTGCTCAATTTTGACGAACCTTTCCAACGTTTATTAACTCAAGGTATGGTGCAAGGATTAACTTACACCAATCCCAAAAAATCCGGTAATGCCAAATATATTCCTTCTAATTTGGTAAATCCCAACGACCCGAAAGACCCGGAAACTGGGGAACCGTTGGAAATATCTTACCAAACGATGTCGAAATCTAAATACAATGGCGTTGCACCAGAACAAGTAATTAATAAATACGGTGCGGATACTGCCAGAATGTTTATCTTGTTCAAAGCGCCACCGGAGAAAGATTTGGAATGGGATGAGGCGGATGTGGAAGGACAATTCCGCTTCTTAAATCGCGTTTGGCGTCTAGTAGGTGATTTTGCTAACAATCAATCATCAGCTAAATTAGACAAATCCAAAATCCAAAATCCAAAATCCAAAATAGAAAAGGATTTGCGTCGCGCCATTCATACGGCAATTAAAGAAGTTACCGATGATTTAGGAAGCGACTATCAATTCAATACGGCAATTTCCGAATTGATGAAATTGAGTAACGCCCTCACGGATACCGATAGCAAAAATTCGGCAATTTATACGGAAGGAATTCACACTTTGATTTTGATGTTAGCGCCGTTTGCGCCACACATTGCTGAGGAATTGTGGCAGATGATTGGTAATAGTGAATCTGTGCATAAAGCAAGTTGGCCGAAATACGATGCTGCGGCGTTAGTTGCCGATGAAATTACGTTGGTAATTCAAATCAACGGCAAAACTCGCGGCACAATTGAAGTTGCGAATACTTCGGATAAAAACACTTTGGAAAAGTACGCCCGCGAGTCGGAAGCTGCCCAAAGATACCTTGATGGTAAGGAGATTAAAAAAGCGATCGTTGTTCCAGGTCGAAATTTGGTGAATTTTGTAGTTGGGTAATTGGTAGTAGGTAATAGGTAATTGTTTCGGCAATTACCTATTATTTAAAATTTAGAGCGCTAGTAGGGTGTGTCAGAGCGATCGCATTAATAATTATAGCCTAAATTCTGTATTCTGACGCATCCTACAAACTTATCTAAAAACAGGTAAAATATGACAACAACTATTGACATCGGCACTCTCGTTATCCGCACACCTGAAACTTGCGGAAATCGTCCCAGGATTGCGGGAACCAGAATTTCTGTTGAGCAAATAGCTGTTTTATCCAAACAAGGACTGACACCAACAGAAATTGTACAAGAATATGGCTTCATCAATTTAGCTCAGGTTCATGCAGCATTAGCTTATTATCACGCTAACACAGAAGAAATAGAAGGATATTTAGCAGCAGAAAAAGCTGAGTATGAAAGATTGGAAGCAGAATATATTGCGAGTCAACAAAAATGAGTGAAATTCGTTTATATATGGATGAGGATACACTCAGAGGAGCGTTATTGCAAGCTTTGCGAAATGCTGGTGTAGATTTAGTAACTACCGCAGACGTAAATAATCTCGGACAGATAGATTCGGAACAGTTAATTTGGGCAACTCTGCAACAAAGGGTAATTTATACCTTTAATGGTCGAGATTTCTGCCGTTTACATAAAACCTATATGGAAGAAAATAGAGTTCATGCAGGAATTATCATTGCCGAACGACAAAGCTATTCCGTTGGCGAACAGTTGCGAGGAATTCAAAGATTGATTGCTACCAAGACAGCAGAAAAAATGATAAATCAATTATTATTTATAGGTGCTTATGTTCGAGAGGAATGAAATATCAAAAACCCGGTTTCTTCTTGCGAAAATGAACCCCGCCTTTGACTCAAGTCAACGGCTAATAGCTGAAGTCCACTTAAGTGGACTGAAAAAACTTATTTAGTCCACTTAAGTGGACTTTCGCTATGACGCTGGGGTTTGAACCCCAGGCGGGCTTTATGGCAGATTGTGAACACTGGCGGACTTTCAATATAGGTGCAAAATGTGTTGTCAATCGCCACATCTTTCTGCCAAACTGAGATAGTTTAAGTTTGCCTGACTCCAAGGTGACTGAATATGCCACCAGACTTCTCCGGTCAAAATCTCCGAGGACGCAATTTCAAAGGTCAAAACCTTACTGGTGCAAATTTCTCCTACGCTGATATCCAAGGCGCAAATTTTAGTAATGCTATTTTGATAGGCGCGAATTTCACTAAGGCTAAAGCAGGAATGCAACCTTGGCGGAGAAATATGTTTTTGCTAAGTTGCTTAGGCGCTATGGTCTTAGCTTTAACGCTTGTTGTGTCTCAAACTTTAGCTATGTTTGTGGCAGCACTTTTTATTAATTCTATAGCACCAGCTATAGCTGTGGCTATAGTTGGTGCAGTGGTTATGGCTGTTATTGGTGCTGTGTTTATTTGTGCGGTTGGAACGGTACACATAGCGCTATCTGTCCTTTTTGCTGTGACTAATCTTGTAATTGTGGCTATAGTTGTGACAGCAGTTGGATCTGGAAGTAATGCTTTACCTGTTACTATAATTGTTGCTATAATTTTCGGATTATTAAGTAGTTATATTAGTTGGCGTGCCTTAGCTGGAGATCCAAAAATTACCTTTGCTTTTGTTCGTTCACTGGCGATATCTATAGCTGCGGTAAATGGTACTAGCTTCCACTGCGCTGACTTAACAGATGCTAATTTCACACAGACAAAACTCAAAAATACAGATTTAACAAAAGCAGTTTTGACTCGCACTCGCTTTAATGATGCACAAGAACTCGATCTCGCCAGAGTGGATAGCACAATATTAGTTGACCCATCGGTTCGAGATTTACTCGTTACAGGAAATAGTCGCCAAAAATCTTATCTTGGCGCTAATATCAGAGGTGCTAACTTAATAGGAGCAGACCTCAGTTATGCCAATTTGAAAAAAGCCGATATCACCGATGCAACTTTCCAAGGAGCTAATTTAGAATGGGCAAACTTAACTCTCACTCAAGCAATTGGCACTGATTTTACTAGCGCTCAAATGACAGGCGCTTGCGTAGAAGGTTGGAATATTGAAAGTAACACCAAACTGGATAATGTAGATTGTCGATTTATTTATCTCCTAGAAAATCCCAAACCAAAAACCGACGATAGAGAACGCCGTCCCAGCAGTGGCGAATTTAAACCGGGAGAATTTACCAAACTATTTGAAGAAGTTTTGACTACGGTTGACTTAATTTTCGACAAAGGTATTGACTGGAAAGCCTTTATCGCCGCCTTCAAAAAAGTACAAGTGGAAAATGAAGATACCGAACTCACTATCCAGAGTATTGAAAACAAAGGCGATGGCGTTATCGTCGTCCGAGTTAGCGTTCCTCCCGACGCTAATAAAGAAAAGATTCACAGCGACTTCACCCAAAATTACGCCTTAGCACTTAAAGCCATAGAAGAAAAATATAAAGCCGAATTGCAAGCGAAAGATAGAGAAATTCAAATTTATCGCGAACAAAATGGTAAAATAGAAAATATTATATTAACAATGTCAAAAAAAGAGATTAATATTGAAGTTAGAGCAACATCGGAGAGTAAATCTATGTCAGAAGCCTCTAAGTATGACCAACGCGGTGCCCAATTCGCTGGTGGCTTTGCTGAGACAGTTCAAAGGGATCAAATAGGTGGAAATATTCACAACTACACCGCGCCGCAAAATCTAGCTGAAGCTGAAAAATATATTCAACAGCTTCTACAAGAAATGACAAGATTAGAAGAAAAATACAAATCAGAAATAGCCGCTAAAGATGAAGAAATTGCAGCAAATCGTCAACAAATAGACCATTTGAGAGAATTAGCTGAAAAATTAGCTAAAACTCCGATCGTCATTAAGACTATCGAAAAAGGCTGAGGGGGAATAAGCGGCTGCGTAATTATGCTGACGGGGCGACAACTATAGCTCAAAGGTAGACTGGATAAGCATTTCGGCGCGATGACCTCGTTGATAATAAGGTAATTTATGAGGACTTAAAGACATTAATTTAGCAGTTTGTTCACTAAATAAATCTAGAGATTCCACCCAAGCGTAGCCGTGTAAACCAATATAAAAGCTGCTATGTCGGCGTTG
>NZ_JBHFNU010000034.1:0-58295 GCF_041929145.1 Aerosakkonema sp. BLCC-F183
AGGGTTGTTAATAGTTTAACTTGGAGTTAACTCTTTTGTCAAACTATATTGATTCGCTACGCTCAATTAATTAGCTGGTCGCAATTCATCTCCCGTTAAGCTAACGCTATAACGGGAGTCTTCTTGCGACATTAAGATAAATCGGGGATGAACTATCATCAGTACCCCAACTAACCCGACAGCTAGCAATCCACAATTATAGGTATTTTGCGATCCTGTCCCACTTAACTGGCTGGTAATTATCGCGGTCGATAGAGCGGCGGATATCATTAAAAAAGGCTCGATGACAACGCTCAGGGTAGCAATATTGACAGAAACCCCTGCCTGTTTAGCGCTCCAAATTCGACCGTAATAGTGCCAGACGTGACCCGGTAAATACTTGGCAATATGGGTTTTCAAATATACTTTAACTAACCAAGTGTAGTTCAAGCGGTGCTTGAATTCTTCCAAAGTCCAACCCCACACCAATCCAGACCAAGCAAAAGCTAGTAAACTGGCAATTATGCCGATCGCCAAACAAAACCATCCCGTACCATCAACGCGAATAGCTGCTACTTCCTCCCAGTGATGTCTGAGCGCTTTAGTAAAGAAAAATAGCATTCCTCCTAACATTAACCAGTGTATGTAATGCTTCGTGCGAGACCAAATTTGTTTCATGGCGTTATAAGTTTGATGTCTACAAAATTGGCCAACTTTATTTTCCTGAAATGCAGAAAAATCGGGATAAAAATCTACATTGCCAGTTTTTTCGCTATATACCCCTGAAGGTTAACTTGGTGGCCATTGGAGATAGTTGGCAAATTTGTCGCCATTCTTCTACCGCACCCTTCTCCAAGTCATCTACCCTGCGGTAGAGCAGGGTAGATGACTGGTGACCTGTCTCAAAACAGCAGCAGTCACAAAACTTACACTTTTTTGATTTTAAGGATTGTTAAGTGTGTTTTTGCCCGTTTGTGTAGTAGATAGAAGTCTACCGTATTGATAATTTGCCACGATAGAGACATTAACGGATTTTTGAAAATAATGGAAGCAACTTATAATTAATTTACAAATTATCAAGTAAAAGCTGATATCTAGGTAAAAAAGCAGACTGAGGTATAAGCAAAAGGGCAAAGATAAAGGCAAAAAGGGAAAAAGATTTATTTTACCTTTGAGCTTTGCCCTTTTTTTATAATTTTTGTTACCGAGAAGCAGCTTTCAGCAAAAAGGATTGAGTTTGGCGCACTTTCTGAGAGTAGAACGAAGCAGATTCCTCGCCTTTGGCACACTGACGAGTAAACTCGATTAAGTGATGAGCTACTAACCCTACATGAATTATGTTTTCAATTTTTCCTGCTTTTAATTTAGGTTTGGCCATCTGCCAAAAAGTTTTCCTGTAGCTACCAAAAACACCCACGCGCAGCAGGATTTTACTCAGCATAATTAAACCCTTGCGGATATTTTCCTTAGAAGCACGCTGCGGACTGTTGGGAACCTTAATGCGGTGCGGATAAGTATGTTCCATGTTGTAAGCAAATCGTTGATATAAAAATTCCGGTTCGTAAGCAGTTGTAATGCAGCGACGCCACATTTCGACCACCTGTTCGTAGGGCATTAAAAACTCGACATTTGATTCGCGATTTTCTGCCAAAACTAATCTTCCTTCTGTTTCCAACCTGCGCCACAAAGGAGTTTTTGGTAAGGCATAAAGCAGATTGATTGTCAGCATAGGAATGTTAGACAGACGAATAAATTCGAGTATTCTATCTGCCGTATCAGGCGTATCTGTATCGAGACCCAGGATAATTCCCGATACCACTTCCATGCCGTAGTTGTTCAAAGTTTTAATCGCTTCTAAAATCGGCATACTGAGGTTGTGGTCTTTGGAAATAGAGTGGAGTGCGTCGGGGTCTGGCGTTTCGATGCCGCAAAAAACAGTACCGAAATAAGCTTCCCGCATCATTTCCAAAAGTTTGGGACTTTGGGCTAGATTCAGGGTGGCTTCGCAAGCAAATTGCACCGGATAACCGTTGCGTTTTTGCCACTCAATTAAGTGAGGTAGGAGGTTCATGGCAGCGCGGCGATCGGCCACAAAATTATCATCGACAAAATACACCGCGCCGGGATTCCCGACCTTCAGCATAGCATCGAGTTCTGCTAACACCTGTTCGGGTGTTTTCATGCGAGGATTGCGACCGTAAAGTTCGGGAATATCGCAAAATTCGCAACGATAGGGACAACCGCTGGAAAACTGAACGCTGCCAATAAAATAATTATTGATATTCAGCAAGTGATAAGCTGGGATGGGAAATTCGCTGAGGGGCAAACGTTCTTTAGTTTCAAAGCGAATTTGCTTTTCCGGGCGTTCCTTGTGTTCGTCGAGGTATTCGATCGTTAAATCGGTCGCATCCCCCAACTCACCCAAGTGCAAAATATCAAAATCCGGGTAATATTCAGGGCAACCCGATACCGAGGGGCCACCGATAACTGTAATTTTGCCTTCTCGATGAGCGAGTTCGTTAATTTTATGCAGTTGTGGGCGCTGAATGTGCATCCCGCTAGCAATTACCACATCTGCCCATTTGTAATCGGATCTTTTCGCAGGGCGCACATTTTCATCAATAAACCTAATTTCCCACTCTTGAGGTAAATAAGCAGCCACAACCAAAATACCTTGGGGTGGCATAAAAGCTTTGACACCATTCGTCAGCGGATAAGCGTGCTGAAATGTGCCAAAAGAGGGGCTGTACTTGGGAAAAATACAGAGGATGCGACGATGGTTGCGCGGTGCGTAGAGCTTTCTCCCTGTAGTCATTTCGGGAACCGCTCGCTCCAAAGATTTCAACTTAGCAGTCATCCAACATTTCTCCTCGCATTAGTCATCAGTCATCATTCATTAGTCATTAGTCATTAGTTAGCGATCGAGAACAATGAGCAATGAAAAATGAACAATGAAACAAAATCATTTTGAGTTTTGAGTTAAAAATTTTTGAACTCAAAACTCAAAATTCAAAACTATTTAGCGCCGGTCACCTGAGAAATCAGCGCCATAACCGCACTGCGGCTGAGTTTCTTCTCGCCATGAGCCATCACGTTGAGAGTAGCATGAGCCAAAGTGAGGGGAATTTGGCAAAAGTCCAAAGCTGGCCCAGGAGGGAGAGACTTAGTATAGGCGTCCGCGAGGCTGAGATTGCGACGCGCATAAATCTGCAAATCGTTTGCTGTCCAGCCTTCTGGAAAGAACTCCACTCCACGCGCCCGATCCTCATTGTGATTGCGTAAAATGTTCACAGCTTGTAAGCCGCGCCCAAAGCCGATCGCCTGAGTTCGGTCTGTTTGCGTCCCATCATACCAAGCCCATAAGTCAGAAAGTAACAACCCCACCGCACCAGCCACCCCAAACGTATACCGATCGAGATCGGCTTCTGTACGAATTGTCCAGTTGTTCATCGCCCAGTAAGCCATGCGATCGGCCATTGCCGCCGTCGCATCCCAAACGCGAGGTGCAATGCTTGCAGGTGCCAGTAAAGCCCATTCCCGAATGCGAATAGATACTTCCGGCACCAAACTCTGGTGCGTAGCCAATCCCAACCAAAAGTCATCCATATTGGAACCATCAACCGCTGCCTGCAAAGTTAGGCTGATATTCCGCAATAGTTTCGCCTTGGTGGGATTATCCAGATCGGGATTATCTTCGATTTCGTCAATGGCACGCATACACAGGTAAGCTGACGCCACTGCTGCTTGCAACTCCACTGGCAAACGACTGATGGGAATGTAGAAAGTCCGGCTGGTTTCTTTGAGAATCTCTAAGGCATCTCGACGCAAATCCATCTGTTCACTCCTCTGAATCTGTATGGAGTTTAAACCAATGCCGAAAATTTACGCAGCTGGTACAGGTGACAGTTGGCAAAGAGGCACCTGTGCCATACACGTCCAATGTCGCTAAAATCCTTTAGGGACTAGGGTTAGGGAAAGTCACTCATTCAAAAGTCACTCATTCAAAAGTCAAAAGTCACTCATTCAAAAGTCAAAAAGAAGAGGGAGAGGGAGAGTGGGGGAGCGGGAGAGCGGGGGAACGAGAGAATTAATCTTTTCCCTCTTTCCTCTTCCCGACGCCCTAACCCCTAACCTCTAGCCCCTTTTTTTGACTTTTGACTTTCGCGTAGCGGTAGCCCCTCTTCTAGTGTTCGATCGCTTTGAGATATTCTCGATCGAATTGAGCTAACAAGCTTTCTGCACTTGAATAAGGGCCGGTAGTATAAGCACGGGACGAAACACCTGTCTGCATCAATTCACACACTTGCCAGTCTTGTCGGTCAGTCATATCGCAAACTTCACGGCATTCTGTGGATCGAAATCTGCTTGGTTCATTGCCTCTGGGTCAAATGACCATTCACAGACAACTTGAGTTCGACTGGGACTTTGGGGCCAAAGTCGGTGAACCATCACATAGTCACGATGAAGGCTCAGCAGCATATTGGGGAAAATCGAATCATAATAAACTCGCTGCAAATCTTCGCCGCTGACATTTGGGTTACGGCGCAGGAATTCAACTATTTATTTATGTTTTAAAATTTTCGCCTGCGCCTAACTTACCCTCCAAATTATACTTATATTTTTAAAGACTAATGACTCTTGACTCCGAATGGCTAAATTTATTTGTTCCCGGACGACTTTGCTTGTTTGGCGAACATTCCGATTGGGCTGGTTCTTATCGAGACTTGGCAGAAACACCGGGTTACTGCATTGCCGTCGGTACAGATGGGGGAATTTACGCCCGCGTTCGCAAACGAGATGGAATTATAGTAGCTTGTTCTCATCTTCCTAATGTAGAACCTCTTTGTATTCCTCCAGACTTGGCAGAACTGCTTTCAATCGCCAAAGCTGGAGGTTTTTGGAGCTATGTTGCGGGTACTTTGCACGAAATTTTGCAAAGTTACCCAATTTCAGGATTAGAAATAAAGTGCGATCGCATGGATTTACCCCTCAAAAAAGGGCTATCTTCATCAGCAGCAGTTTGCGTTTTAGTGGCGAGAGCGTGCAACGAATTATACAACTTAGGTCTTGACAAACGCGACGAAATGGAATTAGCTTACCGTGGCGAAACTCTTACACCTTCGCGCTGCGGGCGCATGGATCAAATTTGCGCCTACGGTCAAGTGCCGACTTTTCTTACTTTTGATGGTGAAGATTTAGCAATAGAAACTATACCTTTGGGTGGCGCGTTTTATTATTTAATTGTAGATTTGCAGGGAAACAAAGACACCGTTACTATCTTGCGCGATTTGAATAACCAATTTACTAAGAGAGAAGGTGCTATAGCTGAAGGAATTCGTCGCGCCCTTGGCTCTTTAAACCAACAAATAGTTTATCAAGTTCGCGCCGCTTTGATTTCTGGCGATGCGCGTCGAGTTGGTGAGTTAATGGTGGAAGCGCAAACGATATTCGATCGCCTCGTCGCACCCGCCTGTCCGTCCCAATTACAAGCGCCGAAGCTGCACCAGCTACTTGAATATCCTCCCTTGCAAGAGTTAATCTGGGGCGGCAAAGGCGTGGGCTCCCAAGGCGACGGCACCGCACAGCTACTCGCCCGTGGCCCAGAAGAACGGCTGCTTGCCCAGTCTACGATCGAGAGCGAATTGGGATTGCCTTGCCTGAGTTTGTTTTAATTGACATCCTCGCCGCCGTGAACGGGCGGGGCTTTAGACCCATTATTTTCGGTAATCCCCTCACCCCTAACCCCTAACCCCGACGCCCTAATTATGAAACCAACACGCGCCGTCATCCCTTTAGCTGGACTCGCCTCTCGCCTCTACCCAGCGACAAAAGTTATCCCCAAAGCTTTGTTACCAATTCCGGGACGAGATGGTTCCCTGCGTCCGGCGGTAGATTGGATTGTGCGGGAAGCACTTGCTAGCGGTGTAGAGGAAGTTGTGCTAATTGTTTCTCCCCGCGATGGGGAATTGATTCGCTCTTACTTCGACGAACCGCCACCGGGAATTTTGGAGGGTGCTGCTGGCAAACGCATCTATAATGCTTGGAACGAACTTCAACCGCTTTCGCAGCACTTGCGCTATGTGTATCAATTAGAACCTGGCGGTTTTGGCGATGCAGTGCTGCAATGTCGGGAAGTTGTCGGTGACGAGCCTTTTGTCCTGCTTCTGGGCGATCATCTTTATCAGTCAAGTTCTCCTGTTCCTTGCGTGCGTCAGGTGCTGGAGATGGGAACGCAATTCGGCAAAGGGATCTTGGGTGTTACTAGGCGCGATGAAAGCGAAATCGGTCAGTACGGTGTGGTAGGAGTTCGTCTGCTTCCCAACCAATCTTCTGTGTTTGAATTGACTGATATGCGCGAGAAACCTTCAGTTAGTGAGGCGCGAGCTAGTCTTCGCATTCCGGGAAGTCAGGAAAATAAATACATATGCCTGTTTGGTATTTATTTACTCCCCGGTCATTTTATGAAATATCTTCAAGCTGCAAGGGAACAGGAGCGCGGGGAACTGGATCTCTCAGATGCTTTGCGTTGCTGGATATATACAGATGGCGGTTTTGCTTATGAAGTGGAGGGCGATTTTTTCGATATTGGCACGCCGAAAAATTATTGCGATACTGTCGATCGCTTCCCCCAGTAGTCCCCAGCTTTGGAGGTTGGGTTTCGTACCTCAACCCAACCTACGAAAAAATGACTGCATAAGTAAACTTGACCCAGAAATACGTTGTTGCAAGCTAAGGTTGAAGGCACTCTGAATAGCCAAGAAGTCGCTTAGTTTGTTGGCAGGTTTTCGCTCGCCAAAAACATAAGTTCAGATGCCAGATACTAGCATCAATCAATTAGGAGAAAAACATGAGTTTCGCTATTTTTAAACAAGATTTTTGTCCTGTCAATAACTCACTTGTAAAAGCGGTTTTTATTGGCAGAGGTAATATGCTAAACTACTTCTGGGAGAATTACCTCGCACGTACATAATCAAAAAGGGCAAGGGCGACTCCTCCCCAAACCACCTATCGAGCGTGAAATATTCATGGGTGCTGCATCCCGATACTGGAAATTCATCACCATCGATGCTACGGGAAGGCGCAAAGTAGAGGAAATTGCCTCAGCAAAAGTATTTTTTAAACAGCAATTTCCGGAACAAATAGGTCAACCAGACGTCGGGGATACAATTTTGCAAAGTCAATTATGGCGGTTGCTGCTAGAAGATTCGACAAGAGGGATGGCTGACATTTGTTTGCGGTGTTTTATTTCTCACCAAATCGAACAAGTTTGCGTTCAGCTAGAAACTCAATTTGGCAGGGAACACGGCTTCACTCGCTCGGATCTATTTCCTTTTGTTCTGGATGACGATTCTGTGCTGAAAGATCGGGAAAAAGGTGGCGATCGCGAAAGTAATTATAAATCTCTTGCTACTGAAATTTTGCAGAGTTTCGATCCGGAACGCAGCAGTTTGGCTACCTGGACAACTAGACTGGTAAAACACCATCAAGAATTGAATAAATTTTTGTTGGAACGCGGTGTTTACCTAATTAGCAACTGGGCAATTCTGAACGATACCAAGCCGAAGCAATTACAACGTATTTTTTCTGAGTTTTGTCGCTTTACACCTGTTGAAATTGAACGCGCTTGTATATTGTTAGATAGCTATCATGCTGTTTATCGCCGAGATAGACTGAAATCGCGCCAATCTTTCAAGGCAGATTTAACTGCTAAGTTGCCAGAAAGTTTACCTTTAAGGAGTCGATGTCTGCCACCTACGGAGACGCAACTGCAACAAATTGCCCAATTGTTTCGCGCCAAAACCAGTCAGATATTGAGCGGTGATTCAGTTATGAAAGAACTGCAAGATATGGCAGAATATCTGCGGGAATATCGTATTTATGTTAGAGGGGGAAAACCGTCTGAAGAATCTCTGGATGTACCGGAAAATAGAGATTTTGTTGTGAGGATTCGCTCTGATAATTCGGGCGATATTTTAGAAGATGGAGAAGAAGAGGCAGAGTTTTTAAAGCTTTATCGCGATTCCTTTGAAAAGAGTTTGGATGAAGCGGTGAAAAGAGCGATCGCATCTCGCGTTTCTCTCTTACAGCGCCAGAATTCTCAAGTATCTCAACAATTTCTCTTGGCTCTCAATTTGTTTCATTGCCAAGCAAAATCTATGACGGAAATTGCTAGTTTAGTTGGACTGCAAGCTCAGTATCAAGTTACTCGTTTGCTCAAACTCAAAGAGTTTCGCGCCGATGTTCGCCAGCAGATGTTAAAGTTACTGCGTAACTGGGTTTTGGATCGAGCTACAGCTTACGCCGATCCGGAACAACTGCAAACTTTGTCAGAGCGAGTTGATACGGCTCTAGACGAACAAATTACCGCCATTATACAGCAAGCTGAGGCAGAAGCTTGTACTGCGAAAAAAACTCTTGGAAAAAGTTTATTTACAGAAAAACTTTGTCAGCACTTGGAGGAATTAAAAATTTAAATTTAAAGAATTTAAATATAATTAGATTATAGATATAAAGTTAGTTTAAGCAAGTAAAAAATAGTAATGCGAGAACCCACATGACTTATTACCCTAAAAATTCAGGTGAAGTGTTTCTAGACTTTGAAGCCGTAAGGATAGGAGCGATATCCTTATTACCGGAGGAGGTTAAGCGTGCAGTAGAAATCAGCAGTCAAGTTTCTAACGAAGCGCAACAGTGGCAAACTTATCTCAATGCTTTGGCACTGTTCGCTTTTGAGAAATGGCTAAAAGAGAGAGCAGCCGAACTTAGTCTAAATCGGGAGCAATGCTCGATTTTCCAGCCGTATTTAGATAGGTCGATCGAGGCTGTTTGCAATTTAAAAATTGGTGATTTCAGACTGTGCTTAATCGCCACTGGCAGTCAGCTTGATGACAAAATATCTTGTCCTAGAGCGGCGCTCGAATTACCGGAATTTGCCGCCCATTTTTATGTGTGGTTAGAAATTCAAGAAGAGTACGAACAAGCAATAGTTCGCGGGTTTTTGCGATACGATCGACTGGTAGAATTATGCTCGCAAGTCAACCTACAACCGGAGCCGGATTGGACTTACAGTTTGCCGTTAGATTGGTTCGATAACGATAGCGATCGCTTGTTACTTTACTTGCGCTGCTTAGAAGCAACTGCTATTGCTTTACCAGAAATTCCCCAGCGCAGTCTCGCTACTTTATTGAGTATGCAGGATGAACTGGCAGCAATATTATTTAGGTTACAATCTGGCACTCGTCCTTTGTGGGAAGTGCTGAATTGGGATCGGGCAACTGCCATATTAACCAGTAAAAATTGTTTGGATTCCGCTCGTCATTTAAACCGATCGCGACCAGAAATATTGCATCTGGAAAATTTATTACAACTGTTAACTCGACCTGCCTTAAATGTTGGACTTTGGTTAGAAGATAAGATGAATGATTTAGCAGAAGGTTTAGCTTGGGTGCTGATGCCAGTGTTTGCTCCTGCTGGTTCTGCATTGCGTTGTTCCACTCAAGAATTTGAAACTATCATTACAGAATTAGGTAACGCGGGAATAGAAATTCCTTGGCAAGCTCGTGGAGCTTATCGAGAGTTGAAATTAGCTGATGTTGACTTGCGTTTGTATGCGGTTACTTGGGCTTTTTTATCGCCAGAAAATGTTCCGGAATGGACTTTGATGTTAATATTGGGAGCTTACCCTGGCGAACGGCTACCTCCCGGTCTGAAACTGGGCGTTAGCGATGCGACTGGTATTTTAGTGCAGCGTCAGACGGGTCAAAATAGTCGGGATGGTTATATTTATGCCCAAATTGCCGGTACGTGGGATGAGAAATTTTTAGTGAGTGTTAATTTGAAGGATAGGGCTAGGGGCAAAGTCGCATCGCTGACGCTACCTCCGTTTGCTTTTCGAGTCGATCGCTAATTCTAAATACCCGCATTCACTGGTGTGAAATGAAACTCGATCGGCGATGGTTCGCTCGTGGCGCTGAATTATACTCGAAATAGGATCGTCCTGAGATTCGATCGCTTTCTTTCCCCTCCCGCATTCCCTAGTTTGGCGTGGCAATGACGGGGGATTATGAAGTAAAAATCGATATGATTCCTCATGAGAGCGTTTTTCGGCTCAAAGTTCAGCGCATCCATCAAACTTGTTTGTTTGAGTTATCTTGGGGCAGAGGACTGCAACTCTCTGCTACGCTGGAGTATCCAGAATCGCTGACGCGGATATATCAAGACTGGCAACGAACTTATTTAAATTTTTATAAGTCGGAACTGCGGGGACGAGTAGAAAACAGCGGCACTATTTCTATTCGCGATATCGACTGGCACGCCAAACTGGTAGAAGTAGAAGCAAATTTTCTGCGACAATTTCGGATTTGGTTACGGAGTGCTGAATTATACGAAATTCGCAGGCAAATTGTCAGCAGTCATTCGTCATTTGCGATCGCTCAAAATAAAGGAGAAAAAAAAGTCGATCTTTTTCTAACTTGTTCTCCTTTAGAGTTAGCGCGTTTACCGTGGGAAGCTTGGGAAATTGGCAGCGAATTTGCATCTGCTGCTAAGGTGGGGATTTTTCGGACTCCGCTGAATATTCGAGCAGAAACAATTGAGGAAAAATATTTGTCCCAGATGCGATCGCAGCGTCGCCGCAAAGCGAGAATATTAGCAATTTTAGGAGACGATCGGGGACTGAATTTCGAGCAGGATTTGTCGGCAGTGCGAGCGCTCGATCGCATTGTAGAAATAAAGTTTGTCGGTTGGCAACCCGGACGGGAAATCGCACAATTAAAAGCAGAAATTCGAGAAGCGATCGCCGACGAACAAGGTTGGGATATTTTATTTTTTGCCGGACACAGCAACGAGACGAATTTTACCGGGGGAGAAGTAGCGATCGCTCCCGGTACGTCAATTTTAATTAGCGAAATTGCACCGCAATTAACTATTGCTAAAAAAAGAGGTTTACAATTTGCTATCTTTAATTCCTGTAGCGGTTTGAGTATTGCCGAATCGCTGATCGATTTGGGATTGAGTCAGGTTGCCGTCATGCGGGAACCCATACACAATGCAGTTGCACAAGAATTTTTGGTGCAGTTTTTGCGAAGTTTGGCCGCAGATAAAGATGTGTGGGAATCTTTACAGGCAGCTTGTGAATATTTCCAACACAAAAAGAATTACATCTATCCATCTGCTTATCTAATTCCGTCGCTATTTTGTCACCCGGATGCAGTGTTATTCCGACTCAAACCTCATGGGGTCAAGCAACATCTAAAACAGTTGTTGCCCACAAGACAAGAGACGATCGCTGTTTTGACATTAATTTTACTGAGTTTGCAGTTACCAGTGCAGGGATATTTGTTAGAAAGACGCCTGCTGCTACAAGCGATTTATCGCCAAGTTACTGGGCAAATTCCCCACAGTAAAGCACAGCCTCCTGTTTTGTTGGTTCAAATCGATCAAAGATCGATTGATGAAGGAAATCTCAACCAATCCAAACCAATGCCTCGCGATTATTTGGCTAAGTTGGTGGATCGGCTTTCGGCTTTAAATGCCAGAGTTATCGGTTTGGATTATCTCTTAGTTCTACCGCGAACTGAGAGCGATCGCAAGCTAAGTCAGTCTCTGCGTAAGGCTGTACAAAAGCAACCTTACGGAACTTGGTTTGTATTTGTAGAAACTCAAGACGAAACAGGACAGCGACTCAAGGTTTTGCCTGAAATTGCCAGCCCTAAATGGAGTTTGCGAGGCGATATGGCTATACCTGTTGGCGGCTATATGAAGCTCGCACCGGGAGATAATTATTACTCGGATATGCTGCCGTTTTCTTACCTATTGGCGCTAGCTTATCAACTGAATTTTCAGCAATTTTTATTATCGACTCAACCTCGATTGGCAAGTCGAGAAGATTTGATCGACCGGATAGAATTCGATTTTAAACATCAGCATCAACGGGAATATACGAGTTTGTTTGCTTCGGCATCGCACTTGCAACCGATTACTGCTTTTTCTTACAATTTCGGGCAAACTTGGTTGCATCCGATTGTAGATTTTTCTATTCCTCCAGAACAAATTTATCAGCGCATTCCTGCTTGGCAGTTACTCAGGAATACTAGCCGTTCGCAGCTAAGTCACATTCAACAGCAAGCTGTGATGATTGTACCGGGTGGATATTTGGATGCTGGAGTATCGCGGGATGGCGAGGATAATTTTCCTTTGCCTGCTGCGATCGCATATTGGCGCAGACAGAATGATTCGGATACAAGTCGCATATTTACAGGCGGTGAAATTCATGCTTATATGCTGCATCATCACTTGACTCGAAGCGCGATCGTACCTATACCGGATCTTTGGGCGATCGCTATAGCGGCGTTGTTGGGAAAAGCCACTGCATTAGTATTTGGACTGCGCGATCGCCGTCGTCAAAAGTGGGCAATTTTGCTGATATGTATAACGTTAGGTTATGGTTTAATCAGTTTGCAACTTTATATCTCTGCGGCATTATTATTGCCTTTTGTTTTACCTTTAACCACCTTGACAATCTACGCTTTACCTGCTTTTATGAGGAAAAAAATTTAAAGTATTTTTTTACCGCAGATTCACGCAGATTCACGCAGATAAGTCTCGCTTTATTCCAAATCCTTTTACAATATCCGTCTTTAGTTAGATGCTTTTATGTAGATTTTTGTACTTAAATTTCGCTTTTGGAAAGCGGCTACAAATTTTAATTCTCTCATTTGGGTGAGGCAGCTTTATATGTAGATTTGTTTAAATTGATGAGTGTCGAAATAAGGAGTTTATTAAAGATGCGCCCATTGAACATAGGTTTATCGCAAGAACAGCGTCAAGGTGTAATCGATTTGTTGAACAAGGATTTGTCCGATGCGTATTTGCTGTTGATTAAAACCAAAAAGTACCACTGGGATGTGGTAGGCCCACAGTTCCGTTCGCTGCACCAACTGTGGGAAGAACACTATACTGCTTTGACAGAAAATATTGATGCGATCGCCGAGCGAGTTCGCGCCTTGGGTGGCTATCCGATCGGTACTGCGGAAGGCTTCTTGAAACACGCCACACTCAAAGAAGATGCTGGGACTTTGCCTAATGCCTATGGTATGGTAGAAAACCTCGTCGCCGATCACGAGCAAGTGATTCGCAATATGCGCGATCATATCGATCGCTGCGCTGAAAATTATCACGATCAAGGTACTGCCGATTTTCTCACCGGACTGATGGAACAGCACGAGCAAATGGCTTGGATGTTGCGTTCCTTCATTGAAGGCGAACAAATTTCCCCAGATGGTAAGCTGTCGGCAGACCTCAAGGTTCCCGTACAAATGAAGTAGAGAATAGGGAATAGGGAATAGGGAATAGGGGTTAGAGGAAGAGGGAAGAGGGAAGAGGGAAGAGGGAAGAAGGAAGAGGGAAAAGGGAAAAAAGAAAATATTAATTCTTCCGCTCCCCCGCTCCCCCACTCCCCCACTCCCTCTTCCCTCTTTCCCTAGCCCCTAACCCCTAACCCCTAGCCCCTAGTCCTTAATGCTTTGCAACTTAATGATATTATCTAACGCTCTTTGGTAATCATCAGTTATGCCTTGTGCTTGATAGAGTTGTGCGGCTTTCTGAAAATCCTGAATGGCGGCGGCGTAATCTCTATAGGCACAGCGACAATGCGCCATATTGTAGTAGGCATCTGCATAGTAAGGATTAATTTCAATAGCTTTGTGATAATCTGCGATCGCAGCTTCGCAATCGGTCATTTCAGCCATAACAATACCTCGGTTGTTGTAAGCTGCGGCATAGTTGGGATCTAGCTCGATCGCTTGCGTAAAATCTTCGATCGCACCCATCTGCGCTCCGATTCGATAGCGAATAATACCCCGGTTGTAGTAGACTTGGGGGTCGTCGGGATTGAGTTTTATGACTTCGTTGTAATCGAAGATCGCTCCTTCAAAGTCTCCGAGTTTGGCGCGGACATTGCCCCGATTGTTATAGGCTGAGGCATAGTTGGGGTCGATCGCAATCGCTTTGTTATAGTCTGCGATCGCTTTTTCCATCCCCTTGCCAACATCGCCGGACTTTTCGCCTAAGTAATAGAGGACAGAACCTCGGCTGTTGTAAGCTAGGGCACTATTTGGGTCGAGTTCGATCGCCCGATTGTAATCTGCCAGGGCTGCTTCGTAGTTTCCCAACCTCATGTACGCAGCGCCTCGGTTATGATAAGCACCCGCGTTATTCGGGTCGAGTTCGATCGCCCGATTGTAATCTATCAGTGCTGCTTCATAGTTTCCCAGCCCCATGTACGCAGTACCTCGGTTGTGGTAGGCAGCTGGATTATCCGGGTCGAGTTGTATCGCCCGATGGGAATCTACCAGCGCGGTGCGATAGTCGTCCAGCTGAACGCGGACAATCCACTGGATGCGGTCAGCACTTACACTGCGGTCTTCCAGGCTCTTTGCTTGAATGTCAATTGTTCCGGGCCGATCTTGTGGTTGGTGATACATGACTTGAATAAGAATTGGTATGTGAGCAACTCTCAGTTCAAGAGAACTCAGGGGGCTGCTCTTTCCGGCTACCCGATCGAACTTTACAGCAGATTTTCAGTAGCGATATACAAGTATCCTAATTGACGAGCTATTTTCGCCTTGGCGATTCTTTCAGTCAAGTCTTCCAACATGGTTAGTCACCCTGAGCAACTGACATTAGTATGCCGTGAACTACCCACACTGACCTTGCGGTACAGTGTGGGCTTCCTGCCCAACAGAAAGCGTGGTAGTGGATTTCTTGCGTCCTCCCTTACTACGGCTTACATCTGGGCGACAGGCTTTATCCCCCGTTCCAGAGGTCAAAATTCGTAGTCCCTCGTCTCTAAGGTTGATTGCTGCGTTGATATCCCTGTCATGTTTAGTTTCGCAATTCTCGCAAGTCCAAAACCTTATATTTAGCGGCAAACTACTGACTTGAGAGAGGCAAACATGACAGGTTTTAGAACTAGCAAAAAATCTATCCACTTCTCGGTAGACTTTCCCTTCTCGTTCTGCCTTATATTTGAGCATTGTGCAAAACCTCCCCCATCCAACTTGGTGAATAGCTTTGGAGAGTTTATGATTCTGCATCATGCCTTTAATGTTGAGGTTTTCCACACAAATAACTTGGTTTTCGTTAACTATCCTACGCGATAGCTTGTGCAGGAAATCCTCACGGCAGTTAGTTATCTTTCTGTGAACTCTAGCAACTTTCTTTCTGGCTTTAATCCGGTTGTTAGAACCTTTTTCTTTCCTGGATAATTGCTGCTGCTTAACTTTTAAATTCTTCTCATGTTTATTGATTATTCTTGGATTTTCAAATTTTGACCCATCACTGGTAACGGCGAAGTGGGTTAATCCCAGATCGATACCAATTGCTTTTCCTTCTATGCTTGTAGAAGGCTTTTCTTTACCGTCATCAAACAGAATGGCTGCAAAATATTGGTTTGAGCAGTTTTTCGATACAGTTACAGTCTTGACTTTACCCTCAATCGGTCTATGGATGACTGCTGTTACATCTCCTATCTTTGGAAGCGTTAAATAATTAACACCTACTTTGACATTTTGAGGATACTGGATCGACTGCTTACCATGCTTAGATTTAAACCTTGGATACTTTGCTCGTTTCTCAAAGAAGTTATTAAAAGCAACTCCCAAGTTCAAGCAAACCTGCTGCAAACATTGTGAGTATGTCAAAGACAGCCACTCATACTCTTTCTTTAACTGAGGAATTATCTTTTTAACTTCGTATCCAGACAACCCAAAACCTGTTTCTTTATATGTTTGATTCGTCAAGTTCAGGCAATAATTCCACAACCAACGACAAGAGCCAAAAGCTTGGGCTAGTGACTGCTGTTGCTGGACATCTGGGTATAACCTGACTTTGACAACCCTTAGCATATTAGAGTGAACAACGTTTGCTACAAAATAGCGTAGCACAAGATCTGTTCGTTTCCGACCTGTTCTCCTCCCTTGCTGTCGCATCGGTCGGAGAACTGTCGTCAACTCACCCGCCATTCATGAGCGAAAATGCGGTGTGGATTTTCCTCCCGCATTATTCGCGTCCCACGCTGCCCTGTCGGGTCAGGCGTGGGGCTTCTGTCGGTTCAAGCTAAAGGAGCAGGGGAGCAGGGGAGTGGGGGAGCGGGGGAGTGGAGCGGAAGAATTAATATTTTCCCTTTTCCCTCTTCCCTCTTCCCTCTCCCTCCTCCCTAGCCCCGACGCCCTAGCAAGCACCAGCGCGAGCCACAATTACGTAAATTGTTTTGAAGATAATGGCTAAGTCGTACCAAGGACTCCACAGACTCTGGTAGCGCAGGTCTAGTTCAACTATGGCTTCAAAATCTTTGACGGTCGATCGTCCGCTGACCTGCCATTCCCCAGTCAGTCCCGGCTTGACATCCAACCGTCGCCAGTGATGTTCGCTGTATTGGATAACTTCATCAAACGTGGGTGGGCGAGTTCCTACCAAGCTCATTTCCCCAATCAGCACATTCCAAAACTGGGGTAGTTCGTCCAAGCTAGTTCGCCGCAAAAAACGACCTACACGAGTAATGCGCGGGTCGTTTTCATTTTTGAAGATCGCTCCCTTGGCTTCGTTTGGCACCGAAGACTTTAATGCTTCGGCATTTTGCACCATCGATCGAAACTTGCGGATCGCGATCGCTTGTCCGTGCAGTCCGCAGCGTTGTTGGGTGTAGAAAATTGGCCCCGGACTGTCTAACTGGATTGCGATCGCGATCGGCACAAACAGAATCGCCAGAATCGCTAATCCCACCAAACTGCCTACAATATCCAGCAACCGCTTGAAAATTGAGCGAGTCGAAGGGTGAAGCGTCGGTAAACCTAATGAAACGGTTTCGATAACCGATTCGGTAGATTCGGTAACAGGTGGAGAAGTGACTGCGTTCATACTCATTTTCAACCTTTTCCTACTAGGACATTTGACGCTGTTAATTAACCTTTGTTTGCAGCTAATAACTAGGTATTGCCAAATTAATTACTGCGTCCAAACCTTTCTAAATTGAGGGATGACTTACGCTTCATCCTTTTCAATATAGACCCTTTCTAAAATTATTCTGTTCCAGTAAATTAATATTTAGTATTCTGATTTTTTAGGCCCTGTTTTTTATCTAAAAGTATGATTTTTGTATTGGAAATTACAATTCGATCGGCAATTAACACAAATATGTATTCTCTTGAATATTTAAA
Source organism: Aerosakkonema sp. BLCC-F183 (assembly GCF_041929145.1). Taxonomy (NCBI): domain Bacteria; kingdom Bacillati; phylum Cyanobacteriota; class Cyanophyceae; order Aerosakkonematales; family Aerosakkonemataceae; genus Aerosakkonema; species Aerosakkonema sp. BLCC-F183. The sequence goes on from NZ_JBHFNU010000034.1 coordinate 17,196, forward strand.
CTTATTTTGGATGACTCTAACTACGGAATATCCTACAAATATATGAGGAATAAAATCATCTGCCTCCAGTCTGATATAAAGCTTAACTATGTTTATTAATAAGCAAGCTCATCTCATAAATAGCGAATAATATTATCCCCTGATTCATTTAATTAGGAGAATTTTGAAATTATTATACTTATGTTCATGGCGAACATTTTTGTACCTCGAAAGAACCAACTTCTTTCCCTAGTCCCGACGCCCTAATCCTTATTGATGCAAAGTTGTAAGGTAGCCTTTGTTCGAGTTGCTAGCTCCATTAGCGACAACCCCAATTACATTTAACTTGCTCAACATAGATGTAGCCTGCACGAGTTCAGTGCGAGTGACTCGACCGATGCGTCCGACCATGACAACGCCACTGCAAAAAGACGCAGCTAAAATAGTATCTACTATGCCCAAAACTGGGGGAGCATCCAGCAATACCAAGTCGTAATTTTGCTCAAAAGTTGCCATCAATTGCTTCATCTTTTGAGAGCTTAACATCTGAGCCGGGTCTAGGGGCGTAGGGCCGGAAGTTAAAATCGAGATATTGCCATATTGTGCCGATATTTCTATTTCTTGGTTAGCGATAGGAGTATCGTTTGCCAGCAGAGAAGAAAGTCCGCGATCGTTCGGCAAATTTAGCTCCTTGTGCAGACTCGGACGGCGCAAATCTGCATCGATCAGCAATACCCGCTGATGCAAACGAGCAGCACTAATTGCCAAACCCAAAGCTAAAGTAGACTTACCTTCTCCCGCTAGCGCCGACGTTACCACCAGCGACTTCAACCAACCAGAATTCATTAATTGAATATTTTGATAAATCAAATCTAGCGATTCCCGGAAAGGCGGCCAATTGATCACCTGAATCATCGAAGAAGCCAGCACTTGCGGCTTGCTGAAAGGCAGGGTGACGATCGCATCGCTGCTACCCTTAGCTTGAGCCAGTTCTGGCGTGATTCCCAGCAATGGCAGGTCAACTTGTTTCTTCAAATCATCGCAAGTATGAACCGCATCATCGACAACTTCGCGGATAAACGCAGCCACACCACCCAACATCAAACCAATTACTGCACCCAACAATATATTTCGTTTCAGACTCGGCTCTATTTGCAAACCTAATTCCGGTTCTTCTACAACTTGCCAATCAAAACCCCCCCGCGCAATTTCCAAGCTTAATTCTTGCCTTGCTTTCTGAAGCTGTTCCAGGGTTTCGCGCTTGAGTTTTACATCTGGTTCTAAGCGATTGTAGTCAGCCAATATAGCTGGTAAGCGGTTGATTTGGGCACGCATTTGCTGTTCTTTCTGTATTAAGGTTTGCTCGCGAGCTTGCAAACCGAGTACGTTTGTTTGTTCTTCCAAAAGCTTGTTAGCAAGGCTCACATCTAGCTTGCCGAGTTGTCCTTGTTTGAGTGGGTTTTCTATTGTCACGTTAGATCGATCGCCATTTGCACCCGGAATTCGTTTTTTCTCTTCCTCCAATAAAGCCAGCATCTCCTGACGCTGCTGTACCAAATCTTGAATATAAGGGTTAGCATCGGTGAAACGCTGGCGTTGCTGTGCTAACTCCAAATCTAGCTTTTGAATTTCGTTGAGCAATGTTTGGTAACGAGTGGACTCGCTCAGACGGGAGGAAACAACTGCTTGCTGTGGAGTACTGTTCGATTGCTGCTGCAAAGCTGTGTAGCGAGCTTGTGCATCGCGGTACTGAGCGCGAACTGTGCGTAGTTCCTGCTCAATGTCTTTGAGGGATTCAATTAGCGCTTTTGACTGTAATTCGGGTTCGATTATATTTTGATTTTTGCGAAATTGAGCCAAAGCTGCTTCAGATTGGACAGCATTCTGACGAACGGTCGGTAATTGCTGGTCAATGAAAGCAAGACCTTTGGCTAAACGCATTTCCTGTTGTTCGCGGTTGTAATCCTGATAAACTTTTTGGATTGTCTTGAGTACTTTTTGAGTTTTTTTGGCATCTTTATCGGTGTAAGTTACCTCAAATATCTTGGTATTGACTTTTTCTTCCTGGATCTGCGCTACGACCAAATATTTTTTAAGCTTTTTTATAGTAATATCTGGGTATTCCGGACGAAGTAAATCTACTGCTTTTCCCAACAACTGAGAACTTCGCATCAAGTTTAGCTGCGTGGCGTAGTCTATTTCCACATTTGGGTCGGCATATTCATTTTCGGTTTTTTCTTGGTCTCCAAGTTGTTGTTTACCTTGGTAATTTGCTTCTACAAGTAGCTGCATGGAGCTTTCGTATGTCGGCTTTGTGAGTAAGGTTAAGATGGCGGCTGCTGAGAAAACAGTGCAAAATACACCGATTAACCAAAAGCGTCGGCGGATGAGAATAGCAAATATTTGTCCGTAACCCGGGTCTGTTTCGGCAGCTGCGTTTAGATGATTTTCAGTAACTTGTACCATGTTTAACCTCAAGTCGCAACAAACCTATGATTGACGGAATCCGCAAACTTTATTCATGACGCGATCGACTTTATTAAAAAATGCTTCTTCAGAAAAATGATCCACCGCATGACTGCGGATTTTGCTGTAGTCCCATGCAATTTCCCTGGCATTATATAGTGCATCTAGCAGTGCATCCGGTGTTTGGCGTTTGAAGAAAACTCCTGTTTCCCCCGGTATTTGAGTATCCAATACGCCACCGGCACCGTAGGCAATCACTGGTGTTCCGCTAGCATTTGCTTCCACTGGCACCAATCCGTAGTCTTCCAGAGCTGCTACGATGACAGAGCGAGCTTTTGCCATTAAATTACTGCGTTCTGCATCGCTAACATATCCCAAAAACTCAACATTTTGCAATGCTTTAGATTCCAGGCGTTCTCTTTCCGGGCCATCACCTAATATGCGTAACGGCCATTTCAGCCAATTAAAAGCTTCGACGATCGTATCGATCCGTTTGTAGCTGAGCAAGCGAGCAGAGGCAAGATAAAAGTTATCTTTTTGTTCGGAAAAAGTGAACTTATTAGTGTCTATAGGATAATTTATAAAAATGGCTCGCTTACGGTAATATTTTTGGATGCGCCGAGCTACAACGCTAGAATTGGCGATGTAAAGGTCTGGTTCTTGTGCGTATTCCAGATCTACCTTGCGGAGCATCTCGAATATTGGTTCGATTACAGGAGCAAAACGTTGATAATCTGCATATTCTCGCAGATATGTTTCCGTATCCCACAAAAAACGGGTGATGTTGTGGCAAAAGCAAACGTGCAGTGCTTTGGGAGATTTTTTAACTGCTTTGGCAAAGCTGCTGCTACTGCTGATAATCAGATCGTAGTCTTGCAAATCCAGGGCGCGAAATGCAGGAAAATAGAAAGGAGCCAGCAGTCGAAAGTATTTTGCTGCTTTGGGGATTTTCTGAAGTGCGGTTGTGTGGACTGCGCGATCGGCCAAATCAATAGTTCGTTGGGGATCGTACAAAGAGGTGAAAATGTCTGCATCGGGGTAGCGCTTGCAAAGCAGTTCAAATACGCGCTCTGCTCCGCCTCGCTGCGTTAAATAATCGTGGACTAAAGCTATTTTCATATGTTTGTTTAAATGGGTTATAGTCCGCTTTTTTTGGCAACAACATCAATTTAGATGCCCTTGATTTGACTTTTTATCAGTCATTAGTTTGAGTTACTGCCACACCACGGTATGAAAAAAATTCCCAATCGCTCGACACCCTTTAAGCCTAACGTTGAGGAATTTGTTTCTAACTTTACTTATGTTTTGTTAGAACAAGAAAATCCTCTAGATTTAAAGCCGGATCTTGTTTGGCAATTAATTTATTCTGAACGCCAAGTCAGCTTCAAATCAGCCCTATCCAAAATAATCCTAAGTAAATACCCTTAGATATCCTTCAGTCCTAAGATAGAAGTTTTAATAAAAATTAACAACTAGACTTTACAGTGAAATACCTATGCTGTATAGGCTACAGCCAATTGTTTAAGTTTGGCTGCCTAGAGATATGTCTTTTGGCATAAGAGTTTCTACTTAAGAGAAATTACTGATGAAAAGCTCCTCAAGCCCAACTCTACAGATTTCCTACCCTGGCGATCGCCGCTGGCGCGATCGCCAACCAAGTAGGTACGCGCTCAAGTGGCGGCACAACCAGCTGTTAGTCAGCCTTGCCAAAGACGACAAACAGCGGTATTTGCCCGATCTCGACGATGAGCGATCGCTTGCAGAATGCTTGCAACACTCGCCCGTGCGACTTGTCCGCATAGATCCGAGTTTGGGTGAAACAAAATTAAGACTTTGGGCAGATGCGTGCTGGCAAGCTCACAAACCAGTATTTCTGCGCTTACCTTCTACCTCCGAACTGCCGGGAAAACGAAACCCGCTCAGTTGGTCGCTCAAGCGGCTATTTGACTGGTGCATGGCGGCAATACTGCTGTTAGTCTTCAGTCCAGTCATGCTGGGGTTAGTTTTGCTGATGCAAAGAGATTCTGCTGGGCCGATTTTATCCCGGCAGTGGCGTGTGGGAGAGCGGGGTAAGTTGTTCCGCATCCTCAAGTTTCGCACGACAGCAGAGAAGGAAGATGGTGTAGTGGCGATCGCACCCCTAGCGCGTTGGATGCTCAAGTACAACTTGGATAAACTGCCCCAGTTGTTCAACGTCCTGCGAGGTGAGATGAGTTTGGTGGGGCCACGACCTTATAATTTACACGATGCAGCGCGGATCGGCCCAGAAGGTTTGCGACGGCTGAATGCGCTACCGGGAATTGCAGGAGATTGGTTAGTGCAAGCAAGAGCGAATTGGCGAGATTTGGAAGCGCTAAATTACCGCGATTTGGAATACTTACGCAGTTGGTCTATCTGGCGAGATTTGAAAATCTTACCTTTGACAATGATCAAAGTTTTCTCCAGCTTTAGCGCTTACTAATCCACACAAAAACTCTTTAGCAAACCCTTATGCGTTTCCAACCGCCCGTACCAATTCGCAATCTGCTCAAAGCGACAAAGTTCTGGCAAGAAAACTATATTATTCTGCGAGAATTCAAATATTTTCGTCGGGTGGCAGTTTTGGCTCTGCTGTTCACGTTTATAGCAGCAGTATTAGAGGCATTTGGCGTTGGGTTCCTTTTAGCATTTTTGCAAAGTTTGACCGATCCGAACGCAGCACCAATTCAAACAGGCATTGAGTGGTTCGATGTTTGGATATTGGGGGTAAATGCTTCTGTTGCCGAGCGGCTTTATCGCATATCTGCCTTGATTTTATTTATGACCCTGTTACGTACAGGGTTTACTTATTTGGGGCAGGTTTACAGCGAGATTTGCAACCAAAGTCTGGCAGACAGCCTACGCAGACGGCTGTTTGAACAGTTACAAGGACTGAGCCTGAGTTACTTTGCCAAAACTCGTTCGGGAGAATTAGTTAATAGCATCACCTCCGAAAATTACCAGCTTACCCAGGCTTTCGGTGTATTTTCTTATTTAGTCACCAGAACTTCTACCCTGTTGGCTTATGTGGTATCGATGTTTTTGCTGTCTTGGCAGCTGACGATCGTTTCCATTATGTTGTTCGGTCTGCTGTCGGCTGGCATAACAACGCTGCTAGGAAGAGTACGAGAAGCCAGTTTTGAACGATCGATCGCCAGCGGCTGGTTTACCTCGGTGGCGTTGGAATTTATCAACGGGATTCGCACAGTTCAGGCATTTGCAACTCAGGATTTTGAAAGAAAACGGTTTTACAATGCCAGTTCGGAGTTGAAGAAAGCAACGGTCAAAGCGACTTCATTCCATGCTTCGGTGGAACCTCTCGCGGAAGGAGGTGCTACGGCAATTTTAGTTGGGATGTTGATTCTGGCTTTTGTGACTTTGATTCCCAATGGAGAGTTACAGCCAGCGGCATTACTGACGTTTTTATTTGTGTTATTTCGTCTCATGCCAATTATCCGTCAGGTGAATGGATGCAGAGCGCAACTGAGCAATTTTCAGGGACCGATGGAAAATATTAAAACTCTGCTCCGTACTGATGACAAACCTTATTTAGAAGATGGCGAAATCCAATTTGCTGGATTGAAGCGATCGATTGATTTTGTGGCTGTAGATTTTGGGTACGACAGCAATAATTTAGTGTTGCGCGACATCACGCTGACTATCAAGAAAGGACAGACGACGGCGCTGGTGGGTGCTTCTGGTGCTGGCAAAACCACGTTGACCGATTTAATTCCCCGATTCTACGATCCCACACAAGGTCAAATTCTGCTCGATGGCATTGACTTGCAAGAATTTGACATCAAATCGCTGCGGCGAAAGATGGCTGTTGTCAGTCAAGATACATTTATTTTCAACACTTCTGTTCGCAACAATATTGCTTACGGTACTGAAGATGCCGATGAAGCTGCGATTTGGGAAGTGGCGAGATTGGCGAATGCGATCGATTTTATTCTCGAATTGCCGGAAGGCTTCGATACGCAGTTGGGAGATAGGGGAGTTCGCTTATCTGGAGGTCAGCGTCAACGGATTGCGATCGCTCGTGCTTTGCTTCGCGATCCAGAAATTTTGATTCTGGATGAAGCAACGAGTGCTTTGGATTCTGTGTCTGAGCGATTAATTCAGGAGTCGTTGGAAAAGCTGTCTGTAGGTCGAACGGTGATTGCGATCGCGCATCGACTTTCGACAATTGTTCGCGCCGATAAAGTAGTCGTACTGGAACAAGGACGCATTGTAGAACAGGGTACTTATCAAGAATTGCTGCAACAGCGCGGCAAACTTTGGAAATATCACCAAATGCAGCATGAATTAGGTCAAGCAAGCTAATGCCGCTACGCGAAAGTCAAAAGTCAAAAGTCAAAAATATTTTCAGCGTCGCGCATTTAAATTGTTTCAATCTGGTCGGTTACTTCTGCTGTGCTGCACTGTATTCGCAAGGGAGATAAATGTAGAAAAATGAGCGCTGACAATCATCCCAAGGTTTCCGTTGTTATTCCTGCATACAATGCAATGCGCTATCTTCCAGCCACCTTGGATAGCGTTTTTAATCAGACTTACACCGATTTTGAAATTTTGATTATCGATGATGGCAGTAAGGATGAAACTGTAGAGTGGGTTGCTCAGATAACAGACCCCCGCGTGAAATTGATTTCACAACAAAACAAAGGTGTATCTGAAGCGCGTAACGCGGGTATTGCTAATGCTAGAGGCGAATACATAGCATTGTTAGATGCTGACGACCTGTGGGAACCAACTAAATTAGAAAAACAAGTACGCTGTTTGGAAGATAATCCCGCCGTAGGTCTGGTCTACACATGGGTAAAGTATGCTGATGAAGAAGGTAATCCCACAGAAAAAGTACAAACTGCCTATGTAGATGGCGATGTATTGAAGCATATTCTGCAAAGCAACATCCTTTGTTGTGCAAGTACACCTATGGTGCGCCGCAGCTGCTTTGAAGATGTGGGAGTATTCGATTCAAAGTTAAGCGGTGTAGCCGATTGGGATATGTGGATTCGCATCGCTTCTCGTTACTTATTTGGATTAATCAAAGAACCTTTGGTTCGCTACAGACAGCATACGAACAATATGTCCAATAATTGCCAAGCGATGTTGCTAGATTTTCGCAAAGTGATAGAGCGATCGTTTGCATCTGTTCCATCCAATCTACAATACCTAAAAAACAGAGCCTACGGTCATGCCTATCTCTACATGGCTTGGAAATACTTGTTTCATAAAGATCTCAAAAATGCCATTGATTTAAATCGGCAAGCTATTGCACACTACCCGCAACTATTTTTTTCTAAAAGCTATATCCGCCAGAGTTTGATATTGGCAGCGATGCGGAGATTTGGCCCACAGGGTTACACGAAAATGCGCGATTCCTTAAAGCAACTAATATCGAACAAACAGCCTTCGTTGGGAAATAACTAATTTCATAGCAACCGATGAAAGTCAAAAGTCAAAAGTCAAAAGTCAAAAGTCAGAAGGGTAATGGGGGAACCGTTATCTGTAATTTATTCTGCGTTTCTGCTCTGCCGCTCCTCCCTCTTATTTTTGACTTTTAAATTTTAACTTTTGACTTCTTTTCCCTCTTATTTTTGACTTTTGACTTTTGACTTTTGACTTTTTTTAGCTTCGCCCATGTCTAATTCTCCTACAAAAGGTTTTCACCTGCGTCTCCAACCAGCACAAGCTTGGATGGTGATTATCGGGTTTATCCTTTTTACAGCACTTTGCATACTGGTGCGTGCTGGACGCATCGTCAATCTGACTTTTCCAGCGGGAACTTTTGCCGTTGGGCTTTTCCTTTATTTGCGATACCCTATCCTCTACTTGGGTTTTACCTGGTGGATATGGTTCCTCACACCTTGGGTGCGCCGTTTAGCAGATTATCAAAGCGGTTGGACAGATCCCAGTCCCATTCTGCTGTCGCCGTATTTAGTGACATTGGTTACTATTATTACCTTTGTGCGATACTTTCCCAAATCGTACCGGCAGGGTGGCTTACCTTTTATTATGTGCGTTTTCGGTTCATTTTACGGCTTTCTTGTCGGAGTGGTTAACGCCTCAATCGCAGGCGCTATCCTCAGTTATTTGGGTTGGATAACTCCTATTCTTTTCGGATTCCACTTATTTGTACACTGGCGAGATTATCCCAAGCTTAAGCAGAATATTCAACGCACTTTTCTGTGGGGCGTGTTACTGACTGGAGGCTACGGAGTAGTGCAATATTTAGTAGCGCCTGAGTGGGATAAATACTGGCTTAACAATGCAGGTACAGTAGTCTTCGGTACTCCCGAACCTTTGGGAATTCGCGTATTTAGTACGATGAACTCGCCCCAACCTTTTGCCGTCGTGATGATGGCAGGTTTAATACTGTTATTTACTAACAAAACGCCTTTAACTTTTCCTGCGGCTGCATTTGGCTACTTATCTTTTTTGCTATCTTTAGCACGTTCTGCTTGGTTAGGCTGGTTGATGGGGTTAGTTGTCTTCGTTCCATCTTTAAAGCCGCGTCTGCAAATGCGGTTAGTCATTACCATTCTAATCATGGCATTGTTTGTCATTCCGCTCACAACAATTGAGCCTTTTTCTGATGCGATCAATTCCCGGATTGAATCACTGACTAATACTAAAAATGATGCCAGTTACAATGCCAGAGCAGAAGGCTACAATGAAGCGATGGGTCTAGCTGTTTCTGAGTTTATTGGTAGGGGAGTGGGAAGTTCATTAAATATCGGCGGTGATTTTGGCAGCTACGATAGCGGCGTTTTGATTATGTTGTTCGCGTTGGGTTGGTTTGGAACTATACCTTACCTCGGCGGACTTCTCCTACTTTTTTTCAATATATTCGAGAGTTCTGAGGCAAGCTTCGATCCGGTTTTTAGTGGGGCTCGCGCTATTGCGATCGCCGTTTTTGCACAGATTGGTTTGAACAGCGTACAACTGGGTATTTTCGGTGTAGTTATGTGGGGATTTCTTGGCATTGCTATGGCAGCGCGTAAATACTACAGCCATCAAAAAGAAGCTCATACTTTTGGTATAAAAAAAGATAGCTTTAATCGATTAAACACTACTTGAGTTAGATGTAAAACTAGCAAATTTAAGGTTAGGATAGCGAAAGTTAAAAACGAAATAATTACGGTGCGTTACGATAAAAGCCTAACGTTACCAACAGAGGTGCAATCTCTCAAAAGTCAAACAAAAGTGAAAATTGTAGCTCGCGTTAATCGTTATGAAACAACCTGCATCGATCGTTTGCTGCACACCTTTTTGGGGAGACAATTGGAAATGGTTTGCGCCTGAACTCGATCGAGAGCAACTGCGCTGGTATTTTTATGCCGATAAATCGCGGGGAGAACTCGAAAGGTATCTGCGAACTTCTGTGTTCCGCACTTGTCTAGAAGCTGTTCGTTGTGCAAAGCAACAGCAAGCTGACCTGTTATTCACCCATAACCCGCGACTATCATTGTGGTGCGTTTTGTTTGCCACCTTGCTAGGAGTACAAACAAATCATATTGCCTATTCCTTTAATTTTCACAACCTGCCGCACGGTTTGAGGTATCACTTGTATAAATGGGCTTGCAAAAAAATTAGCAAGTTTGTCGTTTATTCACAGTGGGAAAAGGAATTCTACAGCGAATATTTCGATATACCGCCAGAACGGATCGAAATGCGCTTTTGGAGTATGGCTGTACCTCAAATTGAGCCAGAAGAACCTTTAGAAACAGGGGATTATATTTGTGCGATCGGTGGCAATGCGCGAGATTACGAAACGCTGATGGCAGCGATGGCAAAACTGCCGGATATCAAAATGGTGATTGTAGTTAGACCGCATAACTTAAAAAATCTGAGCGTTCCACCGAATGTGAAAGCTTTGGTAAATATTGCCGAATCCCAGGCGATGAATATCCTCAAATATTCGCGTTTTATGGTGTTACCGCTCAAAGGTTCGGAAGTACCTTGCGGTCATATTACGCTTGTGGCGGCAATGCACCTTGGCAAAGCATTTATCATCACAAATTCGATTGGTGTGAGCGATTATGTGCTTCCCGATCGCAATGCCATCACCTGCGAAGCATTTTCGCCCGATGCTTTAGCAAAAGCGATTCGCAATTTGTGGAACGATCCTGCCAAATGTCAGCAACTCGGTGAAAATGGCAGGCAGTTTGCACAAAAATATTGTGCGTCAGATTTGGGTCGGCAGCATTTGCAGCGTTTGCTTTTTGATTTTTTGAACGCAGATGAAAGCAGATGCACGCAGATGCACGCAGATAAATTTCCCATTTCAAATTAGGATTATGAAAATTCTATTTTTAGACCAAAGCGGAAAACCGGGCGGTGCGGAACTGTGCCTGCTAGATATTGCTAAACCTTACCGAGATAGCTGTTTAGTTGGATTGTTTGCAGATGGTTCTTTCAGATATTTGTTAGAACAGCACAATATCCCGGTTGAAGTTTTAGCAAAGGAACCGATCGCAGTCCGCAAAGAAAGCAATTTGGCACAAGGGTTAAAAAGTTTTGGCAACCTCGCACCTTTAATTGCTAAGGTAGTTCGTCTCAGTCGCGATCGCGATTTAATTTACGCCAACACTCAGAAAGCTTTAGTCGTGGGTGCGATCGCTAGTTTTATCGCACGTCGTCCGCTCGTCTATCACCTGCATGACATTATTTCTCCGGAACATTTTAGCCAAACGAACATTCGCATTATTGTGACGCTGGCTAATCGTTTGGCATCATTAGTAATCGCCAATTCTCAAGCTACTCAAGCAGCTTTTATCGCCGCTGGAGGACGACGAGAAATAACCCAAGTTGTCTACAACGGGTTTACGCCTGAACTCTATAAAAACCGCGATGCCGACATTGCAGAAGCTAAACAGCGATTGGGAATGAATGGGCGATTTTTAGTCGGTCAATTCAGCCGACTTTCGCCTTGGAAAGGACAGCATATCTTGCTGCAATCGCTAAAACAATGTCCGGAAGATGTCGCAGCTATTTTAGTAGGTGATGCTTTATTTGGGGAAGAGGATTATGTCAAAGATTTACACGAAAAAGTGGCAGCAATGGGGTTGGAAAACCGAGTTAAATTTTTAGGATTTCAATCGGATATTGTGCCATTGATGAAAGCCTGTGACTTAGTTGCCCATACTTCAACAGCACCAGAACCTTTCGGCAGAGTGATTGTGGAAGCGATGCTGTGCGAACGTCCTGTTGTTGCGGCTAAAGCTGGAGGTGCGATCGAATTAATCGCAACAAATAAGACGGGATGGCTAGTTCCGCCGGGAGATGCGATCGCATTGGCAGATGCGATCGTCGCTTGTCGCGATCGGCCAGAAAATGCCGCTACCATTGCTCGCAACGCACAAATTGAAGCCAGCGAACGCTTTAATTTAACAGCCATAAATAAACAGATTTCGCAACTATTATCCGGAATTATTAAAACTTAATTGAAAAACTTAAATAGATGTTTCAAAAGCAGGTTTATATGAATAAAATACTGAAATTATGGATAAGGCGCTACAAATTTTTAACATTGGCTTTGTTAAGTGCGATCGCTCTAACCAGTACTGTTCTATTTTTACCAAAAGCGGAAACACAACCAGAACAAGCCCGCAGTGCAGATTCTTTCGTTGATTCGATCGGCGTTGTCGTACATCTAAATTATGCAGATACTGCTTATGCGAGATACGACGACATCATCAAACCCCGCCTGCAAGAGTTAGGAATTCGCCATATTCGAGACGGCGTAGCGCTAGGAGATACCGCCACTCAGCAAAAGTTTCTCGACTTAGCAACAATCGGCATCAAATCGATTTTGGTGATGGACCCGCGCTACGGCCAAACTGTCGAAGATGCCGTCAATATTGCCAAAATTATGGCCAATTCTATTGAGGGAGTAGAGGGTGCAAATGAATGGGATCTACATACCGATCTTCAATACAAAGGACAAAACTTTCCTGATGGAGTTCGCACTTACCAAGCGGAACTTTATGCAGCAATTAAAGCAGATTCTGCGATCGGCAATCTCGATGTTTTGGGCCCATCAATAGCCTTTGCAGAGAACGCTGTCAAGCTGGGAACTGTTGCTTGCGACATCGGTACTATGCACAGTTACCCAGGTTGGGGACAGCCTAGTTGGGAATTAGATAATCGGTGGATACCCGCGACCAGAATTATGTGCGGCGATAAGCCGATCGTTGCTACTGAGTCCGGTTACCACAACGCGATTAACGAACAATCTGGATTTGGAGTTTCAGAAAAAGCTTCTGCCAAATACTTACCCCGCTTGTTTTTGGAATATTTCAATCGCGGCATTAAACGCGCCTACAGTTATGAATTAATCGATCAAAAACCGAATCCCGAAGCAAATAATTCTCAACTTCACTATGGTTTGTTGCGGTATGATGGTTCGCCGAAACCTGCCTTCATTGCCGTAAAAAACCTGATTTCACTTTTGCAAGACTCAGGAGATAGCTTTGAGATCGGATCGTTAGACTATAGTCTGAGTGGGGACACAACTGACGTGCATCACACGCTTTTGCAAAAACGCGATGGCAAATTTTATCTGATTTTATGGCAAGAAGTTGCCAGCTTTAATAAGCCAACCAATGCAGATGTTGATGTACCCAGTCGAAAAGTGACTTTAACCTTAAATACTGCCATAAAAAATGCAACTACTTACCAACCGATCGAGTCAGTTAATCCCCTTAAAAAATCCGACAATCCCAAACAACTGAAACTAAAAATTCCAGACGCTCCCATTGTCGTTGAGTTAATACCTGTTTGAACAAAACGCAAATACTCAATTTAAAGAGATAAAACTATGACATCAAACAACAATTCTGTGAGTTTATTTCTCCCTTCCCTGACAGGCGGCGGTGCCGAACGGGTGATGCTGCACCTAGCGCGGGGTCTTGCAGCGCGGGGTTTGCACATTGACTTGGTATTGCAAAACGCTGAGGGGCCATACCTGAAAAAAGTGCCGATCGAAGTGCGGGTAATAGACCTGAAATCCCCCGATATCCTGTCTAAAACCCTTGCTTTGCGGCGCTATTTGCAGCAAGAACGACCCCAGGTGCTGCTATCGGCGCTAGACAACGTTAACGCGGGAAAATGGGCGCAACGTCTGGCTGGCGTATCCACGCGGGTAGTGTTAAGCGTGCATAATCACCTTTCCCACTACTTGCAGGGTGACACTGGGATCGCAGGCAAAATTAGGCCGCACCTGTTGCGCTATTTTTATCGATCGGCTGATGGAATTGTCGCCGTATCGCAAGGCGTGGCGGAGGATTTGGCGGATATGACCGGGTTGCCATTAGAAAAAATCCAAGTTATTTACAATCCAGTCATAATGCCAGAAGTTTTTGAGAAGGCAAAAGCACCAATAAATCACCCTTGGTTTGCGCCGGGAGAACCGCCTGTACTGTTAGGAGTGGGACGACTTGTTAACCAAAAAGATTTTCCGACTTTGATTCGCGCTTTTGCACAAGTTCGACAGGAACGTGCAGTCAGATTGATGATTTTGGGTGAGGGAGAAAAGCGATCGCAATTGGAAAGTTTGGTGCGCGAATTAAGATTAGAAAATGATGTCGCTTTACCCGGATTTGTCGAAAATCCTTATGCTTATATGGCGAAGTCAGCAGGATTTGTGCTTTCCTCTGAAGCTGAGGGATTGCCTACAGTAATGATTGAAGCAATGGCAACAGGAACTCCGGTAGTTTCTACAGATTGTCCCAGCGGCCCTGCGGAGATTTTAGAAAATGGTAAGTATGGCTATTTAGTGCCAGTTGGAGATGCGGAAGCTCTTGCCCACGCAATTTTAGCAACCCTGAACGAGCCAATAGACTCGAAAATTTTGCAACAGCGAGCCAGAGATTTTTCAGTAGATAAAGCAGTCGATCGCTATTTAGAAGTTTTGCAAAGCGTCGGAGCCAGAAACTAGAAAGTCAAAAGTCAAAAGTCAAAAGTCAAAAATCAAAAAAAACCTTCAACCTGACTGCGAGCATAGGTAAAAAAATGCAAACAGCATCGAAAACTCAACATCCTCAAACCGAATCGATCGCCAACGCTTCCTTGCGAATTTTGCACGTACTCAACGACGTTCGTCAATTGGGAAACGGCATCATCAATGCAGCGATAGATATTGCCTGTGGACAAGCGCAAGCAGGACACACCGTAGCGATAGCTTCTGCTGGCGGCGAGTATGAAGATTTACTAGAAAGGTTTGGCATATCTCACTACAAATTAGATCAAAAACGCAGACCTGTATCGCTATTTCGAGCCGCAAAACGCTTCCAAGATATCGTCAAAGAATTTCGCCCAGATATCGTTCACTGTCATATGATGACAGGAATATTGCTGGCGCGATTTCTGCGCGGTTCGGCAAATTATCGTCTTGTAGCGCATATTCAGAACGTGCATCAACGCAGCTCGGTACTGATGGGTTTGGCGGAAAGGGTAATTCCTGTTAGTGATGCCGTAGCTGAATATATGTCTCGCCTCGGTGTTCCGAAAAATAAGATGCGAGTGGTGCGGAATTTAACTTTAGGAAGTCCGAGATTACCTTCTTTAGATAGTTGCACTCCCGCACCTTTGCAACAACCTGCGATCGTCACTGTAGCAGGAATGTTTAAACGCAAGGGTATTGCCGAGTTGATAAGTGCTTTTGCACAAGTGGCGAAGCGTTTTCCTACAGCGCATTTGTATCTAGTTGGCGATGGTGACGATCGCGCTAATTTTGAAACTCAAGCGGCGGCGTCATCCGTCGCAAGTCAGATTCACTTTGAAGGTTTTCAAAGCAATCCCAAACCTTATTTGTTAGCGGCGGAAGTATTTGTGTTAGCTTCGCATCGGGATTCTTGTCCGCTGGTGATATCGGAAGCACGAGCTGCTGGTTGTGCGATCGTGGCTAGCAATGCAGACGGTATCCCAGAGCAATTAGATTACGGAAAATCCGGGATTCTTGTCCCGCCAGGAGATGTTCCGGCTCTCGCTAATGCGATCGAATCAATATTAGCTAGTTCCGCAGAACGAGATAAATGGAAGCAAGCAGCTCAACAAAACTTGGAGCGATTCTCTGTGGCTAATATGGTGGAGGAAATTTCTGCTGTTTATGATGAGCTTTTGGGAGATGGTAAAACTGCACAAAAAGTTTCTCTGATGTAAACCTCACTCTTACCTAACCGACGATATGAAATTCAACAACCAATTCTACGAATTAAGCGCACGACTTGTTGACTTCCTACCCAAAGGAAAACGCACAACTAGAAGAATTTTATATCGGTTGTGGAATAGTTACCCAAGTTGGGACCCGTGGATATTAAAAGATGGGGATATCTATCGCCTCTTCTATTTAGGAGGAGCGAGTCAGCTAGTGCACTGGTGGATGAACGGCACTATTTACGGTGCGATTTCCACAGATATGAAAACTTGGCAAGATGTGGGAGCTTTACTTGAGGTAAACCCTGCCAATTCATGGGAATCTGGACGAATGCTTGCCGGTTCTGCGTACAAAGAGGATGGTGTTTATTACCTCTTTTATTCAGCCGCAGGTAAGGGATTGGAAATAATGAATGAAGGCATTGGTTTGGCAACATCTGTTGATGGGTTACATTGGGAGCGATCGTCAAACTGCGAACTTGTCAAACCAGATGACAATCATCGTTGGTACGGACAGTTCAAACGCCAGATGGGTTATGACGAGTACGACCATTATCAGTGGCGCGATCCTTATGTTGTTAAGGATCGGGAAACAGGCAAATACTATATGTTTATTTGCGCTTATTTGAAGGAAGGAGGAGAAGGAAAATATCGCGGTTGTGTTGGTGTAGCGGTAGCGGACAAAATTGGTGGGCCTTACGAACTATTACCACCCGCTGCTACACCGTTTGTGGAGGGAACAAAAGCATCGCCATTTTATGAAATGGAAAGACCGCAAGTGATTTACAGAAATGGCAAATATCACCTGTTTTTCTCTTGTTGGACTATGTGGCTAAACCCAAGCTGGGTACAGAAAGTGGGTAAAGACAAAATTACCGATTCTACACTTTACTGGTATGTTTCCGATCGCATAACTGGGCCTTACGAACCTGTGAGCGCAAAACCGATCGTCAAAGGTAGCGATCGCACTGGCATATATGGTACAAACTTCTTTCCCGCACCGGATAATCCAGAAGAATTCATTGCCTATGGCTGGTATTACAGACGCATGACATTAGCCATTAAACCAGAAGTTCGCGTTTGTTGGCATAATGACTCAATTGAGATTGTTAATTTACCTCAATCGCAGCGCAATTCTAACAATCAACCTGTCATACTAAGCGAGGTTCGATAACCGTTAATTTCCCAACTTGCGGAAATCCAAGTGGAAATGGTGCGTTACGCTAGCGCTAACGCACCCTACAATTGATTTAAAGTTTGATAACTATTTGTAAGCCGCTAAAAGCTGAGAAAAAACTAAAACAGCCTTCTCTATTATCGTAAAACTCATCTACTGCTTGACGCGCACCCAGACAAAAGTCATGTCCGTAGTCTTCGTAGATGATAACGCCGCCATGATTTAGCTTGGGATAGATTTTTTCGGAAACAAATTTTACAGCACGATAGGAGTCGCAATCTACATAAACTAGAGAAAATTGGTTTTCAGGAATGGCATCAATTGTGTCAGCGAAATCGCCTTTAACGAGATGTACGTTTTCGTAATTATCGAATATTTTTTTGACTTCTTCGTAGTTAACAAAGTGGCTATCGTTCCAAAACTTATCTACCGCTAGGTCTTCTTTGGGAAATTCCTCGAACGCATCGCATAAATATATTTGTTTATTGAAATGAAGCCGCTTCGCAATCTCGCTGATAATCAAACCTGAATGCCCCTTATAGGAGCCAAATTCAGCTATGGCTCCTTCTACTTTTTTGGTTTGCAGTAATAGTTGATAAAGGTCGTAAGCATCGGTAACCTCGCACTTGCGCTCAACCTTTGTTAAGGAGAATTCGTATATATCATCAATCAGACCGTCATCAAAGATTGAAGACACATAGGAAGTGCCAAGATTATCGTAAATGTCTTTATCCTTGCTGAGAGCCCGATAGGAATCTAAGATGCGAATTTTGAAAATAAATTCGCTTTGTCGAAATTCGGGGTGACTCAGCACTATTTGGAGCGATTTTTTCACATCGGCGTTAGACATAAAGCACGATACAAAGACTGTCTCTTGGTAAGGTGCTTTCACATCTCTTAAGTCTTTAATCTTTTCAATCCGGCTGTCTGAGGTAGGTTGCAAACTAGAGTCTTCCTCATTCACGTCCAAAACAAGAATGCGTAGCTTTTCTGTATCGGCAGCACTTGCCAGCAAATTTTGCTGAACCTCTTGAGACAATTGGCCAGAGCCAAGCAGAACGATACAATTTACTCCCTTGGCTATATTTTTAAGGATTTCGCCTATAATAAATTTCACCCATTGGGTATCGGAAAATGAAGTCATCCCCCGCACATACTTGCTTTCTTCAAGGGAGGCAAATTTATGCTTAAATTCTCTAAAGGGTCTTAATAACTTGGATTTTTTCAACAAGTCTAAATCGCTGCTTGACATGGAAACACCTAGACAAATCTAAAAAAAATAGCCGATACAAGCTGTTTTATGAGAATCAAAAAAGTTGATTTTTGATTCCCTAAATTCGGGTTTGATTCGGAATATTACGTTTGCAAAAACATGATTACAATTTTAAATCTAAAACAGGAAATTATCTCTCTCGCCAGACGTATTTAGATGACTGACAAACAATCCCAACTCTACAAGCTGCGCTTCTCATCCGCACATTGCTCGATCAGGTCTACCACAGCTTTGTAATTGCGTTCTCCATTAAATAGGCGTTCTGCTCGATCGCGACTTGCGATTCCCATTGCGACAAGACGATCGGGATTATTTGCCAAAGATGAAACTGCTTGTGCGATCGCACTTGGGTTGTTTGGCGGTACCAAAAGTCCAGTCACCCCGTCCTCCACTTGCTCTGGTATCGCTCCCACGTTCGTCGCCACTACCGGCAAACCAGATGCCATCGCCTCCATAACTACAAATGGAATAAAATCTCCCAATGTTGGAAAAATGAACAAATCGGCATCTGCGAATAATTGCCGCAGCAAGGGACTGTTCGGCGTCAAACCGCGATGTAGGCGCACAGATTCTGCCGAGGTAACGATTTCGTCTTTGGTAACTATATCTAACGTACAGCGATCGCGTAATCCAGATCGAAACGCTTCCAATAAAACGTAACCGCCTTTGCGTTCAAAATCTCCACCCACAAACAAAAGTTTCAACGGCTGATTTTTGCCTACCTGTTTTACAGTCGGACGCCACTGATTGAGATCCAATCCCGGTAGAATTGTCGTCACTTTTTCAGATGCAATGTTGTAATCTCGAACAAGACTGTTTTTCGCCCAATCGGACATCGCAACGATCGTCGCCGCATTTTCATACATCCTTCGGAACCATTCAAACTTGAGGCGATCGAATAACTTATTTGGTGCATCGTACTTATATGCTGCTCCCATTCTCACCAAGTCGATGGGTGTGCAATCGAGGGAAAGAATTGTGGGAATGCGCCGCATCATTCCCAAACTCAGCAGTGCTGTCACCGGCGTATGGTAAAACAAACAATCGAGAGCGTTCTTTTGCACAGCAGCGCGTACTAAATCCCTTGCTCGCAAGCTCAACCTTAAGGTGTGACCGGGCAATTTTTGCCAAATGTCGTCGCTTTGAAATGGTACTGGCATCCAAGTCGGTTCGATGCTGGGATTGTGGCGCAGCGATCGCTCCAAATTTTGTGCGTGGGTGACGTGACCCATATACCATTCTATGACTAAGCCGATCCGGTAGTTGGCAACTCTACTTTCGACAGGGGAGACAATATTCTGCACGCGAACAACCTCTATTAATTTCAGTCTCGAATGAGCGGTAAGTCTCTAAAATTTGTGCAACGCTTTGACTGGGCGGATTATCCCAAGCAACAGCAAATCCTTCCCATTAAAACTTATATATCAGTTGCTGATATCCATCTTTGGAGCTATTCTAGTAGGTGTATTACCGTTGACATAGTTTAAACACAACTTCATAATTCCGCCAATTTGATGAAGTTTACGTTAAAACGCTGAGCTAGTCATTGCAGCAGAGTTTAATGGCAATACAATTTGAATAACTGGAAAGTTTTAAGGACTAATTACCGTGAATTTACTTATCGTCGCATTACTGGGTGCTTATTTCCTAACAAGTATATATTTTTTCAGAAACTGGCTAAAATTCTTCAAGCGTTCTCCCAGATTATCTCCAGAGGATTGGTTCCTATCTCTGGCAATCTTGCTGATAGTAACTATTTCATGGCCTGTTGTTGTACCGATCTCTTTTATCGCTGCCGTTAGTTCATCACTGATTGAGCAAGTGTTTTCCACTACAACTGAAAGTAAAAACAAGCACAAAGATACTGCGGCAGCTTCAACAAGATTGGACGCAGACGAAACATTAATATCTTTAATTAATGCAGAGTTAGGAATAATTGATTGAGCGTCGATCGAGCCTAATCCGAATATTATTTCGATACCAGCGCGATCGCGCTGGTTTTTTTGCGTGCGGAAACGTTGTAGATTAGACATCTCCTCCAAAAGAATCTCAAAGGGCAGGCAGGATGCCTACCCCACAAGAATTTTTGGAGATGTCTATTATTGATTGAGACGACGGGGTGCAGGTAAAATACGTAGAACTTAGGCAAATAAACTCGGTTTCTAGGCAAAATCGTGGGTTTCAGAGTAGGTGTACGGTATGAGTAGATCTATACAGCGATCGTGGATAGGTTTAGCGATCGGTTCTTTGGGATTTTGGTTATTTCCTACGGTTTTGACGGCAATTCCAGCTTATAGTGCCGATCGCGTTGCAGTTTTTTACGGCCCTTTGGAATTTACCCTTTCCGTTGACGCTTTGGAAACCTTTGTTAAGGAAGGTAAAATTACTGACGAACTTACACCCTACGCTGGCAGCATTAAGCCAGAAAGTCAAGCGCAACTGCGAGAAATTCTGCAACAACGCTTTGAAGCGAATCCCACTCTCATCTCGCAGTTTACCAGCGCACAGCTAGGTAAAACCGTGCTGGAGCGTATGGGGAAAGTGCTGCTGACGGAAACTGGCGAAAATGGCGCGACTGCTTTGCGTGCGGCTTTAATTTCAGCTGCTGGCGACGCGCAAGGTTTGAGTTTGCTAAATCTGCTTCGCAAGTTTCCCGATCGCACCATCCGGGTTAATTTAAATTTAGGTTTGCAAATTACCGCACAATTCTCAGAATTTACTAAATATAGAGATGCGATCGTCAAGGTAATCGAACAAGAAGCTGCAACGGAGGCGGAAACTGCGGCGAAAGTTGACTTTTCCCAACAGCCGGATTTACGGAAAGCTGGAACTTTTCAATGGGAACAACAAACCATAACTCTCAATGATACTGTGCGCGATCGCACTTTAACTTTCGATCTTTATCTGCCTCAAGCAAACAATCGCGTCAGCGTTCAGCAAGCTGCTCCTGTAATTGTAATCTCTCACGGTGCGGCTGGAAACCGCAGTAGTTTTGCTTATTTAGCTCAACATCTCGCATCCCACGGCTTTGCAGTCGCTGCGATCGATCACCCAGGCGATAACACCAAACTGTTTGAACAATTTTTCAGCGGATTAACAGGTTCTCCTCAACCAATAGAATTAGTCAATAGATCTTTAGAGATAACATTTGTTCTCGACGAACTGGAACGTCGCGCACAATCAGACCCCACATTAAAAGGTAGATTAAATCTACAGCAAGTCGGTGCGATCGGTCAATCTTTAGGCGGTTATACAAGTTTGGCATTAGCAGGTGCAAAGATTAATTTCCCCCAACTGCAAAAAGATTGCAACACCGACCAATTTTTGAACTTATCCCTATTAGTTCAGTGCGACGTCGCTAGATTACCTAATTCAAATTATAGTTTACAAGACGAACGGATTAAAGCAGTCTTTGCTATCAATCCTTTAACTAGCTCGGTTTTCGGACAAAGCGGTTTAAGTCAAATAAAAGTACCCGTCATGCTAGTTGCTGGCACCGACGATATTTTCACCCCCGCAGTTACAGAACAAATACAACCTTTTACCTGGCTGACTGCGCCGGAAAAGTATTTAGTTTTGCTCGAAAACGCCACGCATTTTACTACTATTGCCAAAAGCAGAGATGAGAGAAGCGTGCTACCTATTCCGCCGGAATTGGTTGGCCCCGATCCGGATCTCGCTAGACCGTATATTAATGCGTTGAGTACCGCTTTCTTTAAAAATTACTTGACAAATGCGTCAGAATATCGTGCTTATTTGAGCCCTGCTTATACGCGATCGATTACCCAAGAACCGTTTAAGCTTACTCTCGTACAGTCACTCACAGCAGATCAAATAAATCGAGCAATTGAGAGCGTTACTCCCAAGCAAGCTTCTCAACCGTAAAAAACATCAAAAAAGGTCGATCGAGTACAGGTACGTTGTTGCGCTTCAGCGCTCTGAGTAGCCAATCAATTTGTAGGTTGAGTTAATGTTACGAGCTAAGCATCCTTTCTTAAAAAGACCAAACACTTATTTACCAGGCAGAGAACCAAACTGCCAACAAACCTACCGTTGGCTATTGTGCCTAGCTTATAAGCTCAAACAAGACAAAAGTAAAGAATTTTCAATTGAACAAATGCAGCCGGACTGGTTAGAAACCAAATCTCAAAAATGGCGCTATCGCATTTTAGTAGGAATTATATCTGGACTTGCGATCGCGCTAATTTATGCACTCGGTACCGGGTTAATTGGCGCAACTATAGGCGGGCTAACTTACGGGTTAATTTTGGCGATGACGAAAGAAGTATATTTAGTCCCAAAAATGAGGTTCTCGATTAAATTTGCTAAATTTGCTTTATGGGAATCACTTAAACAATCGCTGTGGTGGGGATTTATATATGGTTTTATTGATGCGATAATTTGCTGGTTTATTTGGGGTATTCCAGGATTTATTATAGGAATGGTGCAAGTAATAATTTGGGGCTTAGTTGAAGGAATAATTTGGGGATGTTGGGAACCGGAATTTACAAAAGAAAATAGTAGCGATCGCGGAATTCGCGAATCGGCTATCAATGCAGTAATTTTTACCGTAATAGGTGGCATACTTTGGTTAGGATTTTATCTACTCTACCTGTGGGCTGTGCGGGAACCTTTGGAACCCCTAAGCATAGCGCTTGATACCATAAGTAATGGATTATTTTTTACTATTTATATGGGTGGTTTCACCTGCCTACAGCATTTCCTTCTGCGCTCGATTTTGGCAGTAGATGGTGCTATTCCTTGGAACTATGCTAAATTCCTCGATTATGCTACTAAACAGGGATTTTTGGAGCGAGAAGGTGGACGATTTTCGTTCAAATACGATCTGTTAGAAAATGCGATCGATGTCAAAATTAGATAACTCAGCTTATTAATTGATAAAATTGTCAACTTCTGCTGGCTATCATAAAGCTATTACTATTGCGGAAATCCGTTATGTTAAAGTACAAATCGTGGGAATGCTTGCCCCCAGCCGAGTGCCTACCCGACTCTGACGATACACCTGTGGATAACGAACTGCAAGACTTAATTCCTCACCTGCTGAAAACAATACTAGCTTTTGCGTGGGCAAACCGCTGGGATTGGTTTTTTGGAGTGGATATGGGAATTTACTATGACTCCAAAGAATCCCCCATAGCGCCAGATGGTTTTCTCAGCTTAGGAGTAGAGCGGTTTATTGATGAAGAACTCCGCTCATCTTATGTACTTTGGGAAGAAAATTATATAGCGCCCATTTTCGTGCTAGAAGTCATATCCCATAAACCAGGAGGGGAATATAAGCGGAAAAAAGATATCTATGCCAAAATGGGAGTTTTGTACTATGCAATTTACAATCCCCTGCGTCGCCAACAACCACGTTTGGAAGTGCGTCATTTAGTGAATGGTTCGTATAATTTGCTGTCGGGAAATCCCATTTGGCTACCTGAAATTGGTTTGGGAATTGGCAGAGAAAGGGGAACGTTTCAGGGAATCACGCGAGAATGGTTGTACTGGTACAACGAACAAGGACAAAGATTGCTAACACCGGAGGAACAACTAACCGAAGCCGATCGACGCGCCGCCGAAGCCGATCGACGCGCTCAGAGGTTAGCAGAACGATTGCGAAATGCTGGAATAGAACCTGATTTGTAGAAAACGCAAGTTACCAGTTTTTGAGGTGACAATAAAAACTTATCTAATCGTAGGGTGGGTTAGGCACGGGCGATAATTTCAGAATTTTCAAGCAATAATTAACTTCCCGTGCCGTAACCCACCGCTCGCACTAGCAACTTGTGTTACTATCATCTCAAAAACCCATCAAATAAAAAGCTGATTAAAGTTTGGATTTGAAAAGCAGCTGCAATCTAAAACCATCAACTTCTGCTAGTGATCGTAAAGCTATTAGTATTGGGGAAATCCGTCATGTTAAAGTACAAATCGTGCAAACACTTGCCACCAGCCGAAGAACTAGACTACTCTGACGATACACCTGCCAATCACGAACTGCAAGATTTAATTCCCTACCTGCTGAAAACGATACTGGCTTTGGCGTGGGCAAATCGCTGGGATTGGTTCTTCGGAGTGGATATGAGAATTTTCCACGACCCCGAAGAATCTGCCATTATTCCAGATGGTTTTCTCAGCTTAGGAGTAGAGCGGTTTATTGATGAAAGACTCCGCTCTTGTTATGTACTTTGGGAAGAAAATGATATAGTCCCTATTTTAGTGCTAGAAGTTGTAACTAAAGTGTCAGGCGAGGAATATATCGCGAAGAAGGAAACCTATGTGGAAATGGGAGTTTTGTACTATGTAATTTACAATATCCTCAGTCGCAGAAGACCACCCCTGGAAGTATATCGTTTAGTGGATGGTTCATATCAATTGCAGTCGGAAAATCCCGTTTGGTTACCTGAAATTGGTTTGGGAATTGGCAGAGAAAGAGGAACATTTCAGGGAATTACGCGAGAGTGGTTGTATTGGTACAACGAACAAGGACAAAGATTGCTAACACCGGAGGAAAAACTAATCGAAGCGGAACGACGCGCCGAGAGGTTGGCAGAACAATTGCGAAATGCTGGAATAGAACCGGATTTGTAATATTGACGATCGCCTAAAACTTGTTAACGGTTTTCCGTAGCGTAGCAATGGCGCTGTGTTTGGATCGCCCAAACAACGAGTGAAAACACTGTTCGATCGCTCATCCAAAAGTGGTAGACTAAAACATAAATTTATGGTAATGCTCCTCCACTCCGCCAATTATGACTCAGCCGAATCTTCTGGAACTTGCCAAACAGGGAGATGCAAGTGCGATCGCTACCCTGATGAACCGCAAATTGCAGAACCTGTTCAGCAAGAATGAGGTTGATTTATTTTGATACAACAAAATCATCAAACATCGTGAAAGTGAAATAAAGATGACAGAATTTGGTCTGAAAGCAACTGTTAATATTGACTCTGGCGGGATGGAAGTTAATCAAATTGAGATACGTTCTCGCTTATCATTCAGCCACCTTAAGGCATCTGCTCACCTAGCGAGATTGAGCTATGAAATAGAAGCTGCTGATGATGGTAAACATTCGACAGAATCATTTTATGTACATAGGGCTTATGTAATTGGTTCTATCATTACTGCCACCTCGTATCTGGAGGCAAGTATAAACGAATGTTTGGCAGCGCTCAAAGAAGGTGATAGCTCTATAAAATTGAGTGCTGATGCTGCGGCACTAATGAAGATAATGTGGGAAGATATAGATTTGAAGAAGAAAATCCTAGAAAAATACCAAATTGTTCTTACTTTGACTGAAAATGAATTTGACACAGGAAAAGAGCCTTACGAGTCTACATCCTACCTTATTAAACTACGCAATGCTATAGTCCATTACAAACCTGAGTGGGTTGGTACTGGAGACAGTGATGAAAACACATTTAGTGAGAAGTTGAGGAAAAAGCTAGAGAACAAAATCAAAAAACTCAACCCATTGGCAGGTGCAGGAGATTGCGCCTTCTTCCCGCACAAGTGTTTGGGGTATGGTTGCGCTAAATGGGCAGTTGAAACCAGTATAAAATTCACTGATGAGTTCTTCTCAAAAATGGGTTTACCTTCTAACCTAAATGAGAATGTTCGCTCTGAAATGAGTTTACCAGAAATACCTTTGCAACACTGATTCGGAATTTGGAACTGACAAAAGTTAATTAATTTCATTGTAGGTATACACTATGACACAACCAAATTTTTGGGAATCGCTTACAAAATCAGCAGCCGAGTTGGGAGAAAATATCGGCAATGCTGCATCACAAGCAACTCAAGCTGTAACGGGTATGGTAACGGGAAGTGAAAGCCAAGGGTTAGATCTTGCTAAAGTTCCAGAAAGCGATCGCATTTATTTCTACGGTGCTTTATTTGCTATTGCAACAGCCGATGGTTCCCTCGATAAAGAAGAAATGGATCTGATTTTTGGCATCATGGATTTAGAGGGAATGTCTGAATCTGCCAAACGCAAAGTACAATCTTATATTATCGAACCCCCACCTTTAGAGGAATGCCTAGAAGCGCTATCAACGGCAGATGAAAAATTGCGCTTTGGCTTAATGGTTAATTTGATAGATACGGCTTTGGCAAATGGTGAAATCGATCTTAATGAAAAAAAAGCGATTAAGTTAGCCCAAGTGGAATTAAGCGTAACAACTCAACAGGTAGAAGCAATTAAAAAATTTGTGATAGAAATGCGGAAAATACGCGATCGCGGTTTAGATGACAACCAAGCTGCCGATGCTGCGAAAACTGCTGCTGCTGGACTTTCTGCCGTTGGTGTTCCTATTGCAGCCGTTTATTTTTCTGGTTCCGTGATAGGATTAAGTGCAGCCGGAATTACATCAGGATTAGCAGCACTTGGATTAGGATTTGGTATGGTTCCCGGTATTGGCGTTGCCGTTCTTTTAGGTGCGGGTATTTTTTGGGGAGTCACCACACTTTTAGATACAGGAGGTACACGCGCCAAAGAAGAAGAAATGCGGAAAAGAGAACGCAAAGCAGAATTAGTAATTCAAAACCTGCAAGGCGCACTCAATCAGTTAATACAAAGAATTGATAATTTGCAAAAAGCTGCTGCTGATGCGGAAACTAATCGCGAAGCCATTCGGATTTTAACTGAAAAAATGCGCTATCTTCAGCAATTACTTGCTAAACGGAAACAAGCAGAAATTTAAGTATTAGGTACGTTGTTGGGCTGGATTCGCTCAAGCTGAACAGAAACCCGGTTTCTCAGCCCAGAAACCCGGTTTCTCTAAGAAACCGGGTTTCTAAAACCACAACAGAGAGTTTAAAATGATTAGCGATCGCTTTGTTGCCGAATTAAGATCTGTCCTGCAAGCACAGCATCATATCCTACACAAACTTGATGTTACAGTCACAGATATAGAAGAAAAGTTAGCCGATGTTTCCCAGCAATCTCAAGATATTCAAGAACTTGAGAAAATGATGGCAGAGTTGGAAGCATCGATCGATTTTCTCGATGCAGATGACTTCAGCGATTTTAATGCTGATGAGATTTTACAATTGTACGATCGCCGTCGCGCAGCAGTCAATCGAGAATTAGTAAAAATCGGTTTCAAAGATTGGGATAGTTTTGTCAGACAGTGCCAAATCTACGCACTTCAGCAACAACTCGATCCGCTTGCACCTTATGAAGCTTTTTTAACAGAAGCAGACTTGAAAAAGCTGCAAAATGAATCCTACGATGCACAGTACGCCTGGGATAAATGGGATTATATTTTCGTTGGCGCTAGTGGCGTTTTGGCAGCACTAACCGATTTTATGCTAGTCAAAATTCCCGCTACAATGACTAGCGGCGAATACAGCGGACAAATCGGCAGTCCTCTCACAGCATGGCTAAAGCAATACAATATTAAAAAAGCCGATGATTGGTTTGCACAATGGGCGAGATATCTAGAAGAAGTCTGCAAAGTTCCTTACGATGATCGGAAACTTATTGCAGGAATGTACCCCCAATCACACCGCTTTCAATCATTAGGACACGATCCCGTTTTGGGATTTATTTTTGGTGTCCTTGATATTATGCGAGGAACCATCACGGGTTTTTCCTACGATAAGCTTACTGGTATGCACAATTTAGATATTAAATTTGTGCAAAATAGCCAACCTGTCGGACTAATCGAAGCTATTTTAAAACAAATCGGGCATTTAATTTCTGATGTTGCAACGCCGATGGGATTACCCGCACCATTTATGACTTTAGTGCAAGGAATCAATGCTGGTAGCTTTGGCGAAAAAGGTCGGACTCTGGGAGAATTATCGCGATGGATGTATTTAAATGGCTATGATTTTCGCCATTTTTTAGTTTCGGGAATTACGCCAGCGGTAATAGAAATTGTCCTGAGAGGATATATCATGTTAAGGCACTATTCCGAACATGGCGAAACGAAATTTATTTTAAATGACCATCCCAAATATCGTTCTATGTTGCTGGTAGCGCATAGTATTGCTGCTTTGGGAAATGCAGGTAAAATTGCACTCATGCAAGGTAATCCCTTAGCTTTCAATTTAGCAGAATGGATGGCTTTGATTCGGTATCTTTTACCCAGCGTTAAGTATTGGGTGTTTGACGAACATCGCCTGCGCCTAGAACACATGGAGCGAATTAACGAAGCTGGTTGGAATGAACTATTGCAAAATAGTGAAAAAATTGTGGAAATTATTGCTAGTGAATCTTCTGCGATCGATCTCGTACACTTGCCAGCTTTGTGTTAAAAATTGCCATTGCACCCCCATCACCATCTCACAAACCATTCATCTCAGTAATTGTTGATTACCTGTGAGAATCGTCAAATCTTCACCCTGAAAATCCGCATCGTGCGTCACCAACTTCAGTCCTTTTGTCCGGCACAATTCAGCTAATATCTGGTCGTTGAAATCCTTTTCTCCAGTGGCATAATTGCTCACGAGCGAGCGCAAATAGACAGCTTCAAAACCGCTCTCCGTTCGTTCTGAATTCTCTAATATCCGCCGAGTGTATTTGGCGATATCTTCTGCGATCGGTTTAAATTCAGCACTATTGCGAAAGTTTTTAAAACTCAATCGCTTCTCAGATGCGGGCAAGTTATTGTAAACGAATCGAGAATAAGCATTAATAAATTCAGACAGCACCAGCACGTCGATAAAAACTCGAATATTCGCGCTGATAATTCTCTTAAATGCGAAAGTATATGTGCCTCTGAGATGCGGATGTACCTGACGCTGTGGGCCATAAATGTATAACCAAATATTAGCGTCAAACAACACCGCATCAGTTTCGCTAAATGTATAAGATTCAATGTGGTAGACTTGCTTACTCATCCTCATCACCCAAAGATTTCCGCGCTGCTTCCCTGAATCGCTGGGGGTCTTTTAAATATTCCTTTTTCCAGTAAACTGCATTTTTGATATCATCGATACCATTTGCATCGATATCGATCGCACTCAATTTAGCTTCGATCTCCTCCTCCGTAAAATGTTCGTACAACTGTGCAATGGCGGTGTCCATGAAAGCTGGAACAGTCTCTTTAACACCCAAGAAAGAAACGATCGCTTTCTTACCTTGCTGGAAAGCTGCTGAAATGCGATCGTAAACCTTCTGTCCGTCTCCACAGCATATACATAGATTGTCTCCCACAACCTCAGTTACAACAATCTTAACGATATCGTCACCCAACACAGAAAAAGAGTTTAAAAATTTCATGCTGTTATAGCTAGGGGTTAGGGGCCAGGGGCTAGGGGTTAGGGCAAGAAGCGTCTAGAATAAAGAGTTTCAGGAATTCCAGCGCTTTGCAGGTGAATGATATCATATCCAGGAGCATCCGTTACCCAAAAAATTCCTTTCTTATCTGCGTTTATCCGCGTTTATCTGCCTACATCTGCGGTAAAAATTTAACCCATAATTCCCACAAATAACTTTTCGGATGACTCATGTACTATAACGTAAAAAGAAACCCGGTTTCTTCAAGAAACCGGGTTTCTTTAGACTCACCAAAACAGCGCTTTAAGCAGCAACCAAACCGTTATGTCTGAGCAAAGCTACAGTACTTGGTTCCCGTCCCCGGAAAGATTTAAACACATCCATCGGGTGTTTGCTACCACCCAACGCCAACACAGTATCGCGGAAACGGATACCCGTATCAGTTAAAGCTTTCTCGTCTGACAAACCGGCTTCTTCAAAAGCAGAAAAAGCATCGGCGCTGAGAACTTCAGCCCACTTGTAGCTGTAATAACCCGCAGCATAACCGCCCGCAAAAATATGCCCAAACGCACATAAGAAAGCATCTTCTGGCAAAGGTGCTAACACAGTCGTAGTTTTGGCAATGCGACTGCGTACATCGGCAGGAGTTTCATCGCCACCGGGTTGATAGCGATGGTGCAATTCTAAGTCAACAATCGCAAAGTGAAGTTGCCGCAACATAGCGCTACCGCTCATATAATTGCGTGCAGCCAATAGCTTTTGATAATAATGTTCTGGCAGAGTTTCGCCTGTTTCGTAATGCTTCGCCATGCCGAACAAAGTTTCGCGATGGTAACACCAATTCTCCATAAATTGGCTGGGCAATTCCACTGCATCCCACTCTATATTATTGATGCCAGCCGCATCGGGATAATCGACTTTGGTGAGCATATGTTGCAAGCCGTGACCGAATTCGTGGAACAATGTTTCCACTTCGCCAAAAGTCATCAAACTTGGTTTCCCATCGACTGGAGGAGTTTGATTGCACACCAAATACGCTACTGGCAAACGAGTAGTTGTCGTGCCATTTTCCATTATTTTGGCGCGGACTATGCACTCATCCATCCAAGCACCGCCGCGCTTTTCCGCTGGGCGACTGTAGGGATCTAAATAGAAGTAGGCAATGGGGGCACCAGTTTCGTCAGCAATTTGGAAATAACGCACATCTTCATGCCATACTGGTGCAGTGCCATCGGCAGGGGTGATGGTGACGCCAAATAGCCGTTTTGCTAAGGAGAATAATCCATCTAAAACTTGCGGTAGTGGGAAATAAGGGCGCAATTCTTCCGCATTGAAGGCAAATTTTTCTTCGCGCTGACGTTCTGCCCAAAAACTAATATCCCAGTGCTTCAAGTCGTTGGCTTCGGCGACATTTTTTGCAGCAGCATATGCTTTCAATTCTGCCAAATCTTTGGCAGCTGCATCGTAACTGACGCGGCGCAGTTCTTCTAACAAAGCTTCTACTGCTTCTACTGAAGGAGCCATTTTGCGAGCTAAGCTGAGTTCGGCGTAGCTGTTGAAGCCGAGAAGTGCTGCTTTTTCTTTACGCAATTGTAAGATGCGATCGATCGCAGGTGTGTTATCCAATTCCCCACTAGAAGCGCGACTGATGAACGCTCTGTACAGCTTTTCCCGCAAGTCGCTACGGGTGCTGTGCTGCATAAATGGGCCGTAACTTGGTAAATCTAAAGTGATGCGCCAAGGGCCATTTTCTGGGGTGGCGTTTTCTTCACCCGCAGCACGCGCCGACTGCGCTGCTAAACTGAGTAAGCTGCTGGGTAAACCTTCAACTTCTTCTTTGCTTGTCAGCGTCAAGCTAAAAGCTTTGGTGGCGTCGAGTACGTGGTTGGAAAATTTGGTGCCAAGTTCTGCCAATTCTAGTTGAATGGCGTTGAAACGCTCTTTCTTTTCGCCTGACAAACCGACGCCAGAAAGTTCGGCATCTTTAATCGCTGATTCTACAATACGCTGTTGTGCTGGATCTAGAGTATCAGAGCGATCGCTTTCTCCCAGTTTCTTAAAAGCATCGTACAGCGGTTTGCTTTGGCTGAGCTTGTTGTAAAACTGCACAACTTTTGGCTGCACGGTTTCGTAAGCTTGGCGCAATTCCGGGCTATTCTTGACGCCCATTAAATGGCTCACCACTCCCCAACTCCAGTTTAGGCTTTCTTTCAGTCGGTCTAGTGGCTCTACCAAACCGCTCCAAGTCGGCTCTACCTGTGCTTCCAAGTTGGTAAGTTCTGCATCTAGTTTAGCCAGCAGCTTCTCAAAAGCAGGCACCACAAGATCTGGCTTAATGGTTTCAAAGGGAGGCAATCCTTTGCCAATTAACAAGGGGTTTTCAGTTATATTCGCGTGTTCGGTCATCTGTGGTTTTTCGGAGCGGTGTTTGTTGACGTTTTCACCGCCCTAAAAGTGCGGTGATTCTAAAAATTGCTTTTTAGGTTTTCTCTTTCAGCGACCAACCTTAAAATCAACTATCCATTGCTGGCAATGCTTAAACCAATTAACCGTTCCATAGAACCAATCAACGAGTCTAACTTAGCTGACCCCAGAGGGCTGTATCTCCTCCAGACTTACTAGGATACTGAGCCTAGCGTTATCGTGCGCCCCACGATACGTTTACGGACAACAATATTTTGTTTTCTGGTAGATGGTACTCTGTTGATTTCCCTAGCTCTGATTAGACTCGTTTTCGCTACCGAGTTGTCTTTATTGTTTTCCGACCTATCGTGTTTCACTTTTTTGAGTCGTCCTGTATCGGCGGATATTCTACCTGAGACAATTCAATTATAACAAAAAGCCGTCCTAGAAGGACGGGGCTTTAAACCCAGTTTTTTGATAATTTCCAATAAAATTAGTCTTATTACTTATTACGATCGATTGTAACGAGGCTGTGGAAATCCCATCGCCTGCCTGTGAGGGGCGAGCCCCCTCGTTGATGCGATCGCGATTTTTTCCAGCCCAGCGCTAGATTATAATCCAAATTTATTTTTCTGCAAGTTGGGAGCTATTAGACATCTCCAAAAATTCTTGTGGGGTAGGCATCTTGCCTGCCCTTTGAGATTCTTTTGGAGGAGATGTCTATTGTGGTTTTTGGTGGTGAATGGGAATCTTAATCACAAACTCTGTTCCCTGTCCGAGTTCGGAATTGCACTCCAACTCACCGCCGTGTTTTTCGACAATAATTTGGTAACTGATCGATAAACCCAGTCCCGTTCCTTTACCGACTGGTTTTGTCGTAAAGAATGGATCGAATATTCTTTGTCTGACTTCCGGTTTTATGCCAGAGCCGTTATCAGCCAGTCTAATTATGATTCGCTCGTCCTCTACTTCTGTGCGAATGCGAATTATGGGTTGTCGGTTGCATTTTTCGTTAGTACCTGCTACAGAGGACTTACTACCATCTTCAAGGGCGTCGATCGCATTGCTGATGATATTCATAAATACCTGATTTATTGGCCCTGCATAACACTCTACTTCAGGTAAATTGCCGTATTCTTTAATTACCTCAATACTGGGATGTCCTCCTTTCAACTTGAGCCGATTTTGCAAAATTAGCAGCGTGCTATCAAGACCTTCGTGGAGGTTAACCGGTTTCATTTCCGCTTCGTCAAGTCGCGAAAAGTTCCGCAACGACAAAACAATCTGGCAGATGCGATCGACGCCCATCTTCATAGAAGACACTAATTTGGGTAAATCCTCAAGCACAAAATCGAGTTCGATCGCCTCTATTTTTTCTTGAATTTGCACTTCTGGATTGGGATATCGCTCTTGAAATAGTTTCACCAAAGATATCAATTCTTGAGTGTATTGATTGACGTAGTTCAAGTTGCCGCTGATGAAATTTACGGGGTTGTTAATTTCGTGAGCGACACCTGCGACTAACAATCCCAAGCTGGACATTTTTTCACTCTGAACGAGTTGGGCATGGGTGCGTTGCAGATCTTTTAAAGTTTTTTCTAATTCAGTCGCTTGTTCTCTAAATCTAGTTTCCGATTGCCGTAATGCTGACTCTGTTTGTTTGCGTTTAGTAATATTTTGCGTCATCACCATGCCAGCAAAAATCTCATCTTGTTCGTTTTTCAGCGGCAAAATATGAGTATCGTAGATATAGCTACCGTAGGGCATTTCGCAAACATTTGTTATTCCCGCTAATGCTGACTTGTACATGGGTTCTATTATGTCGCAGATTTCCGCCGACAGCACTTCCCTAATTGTTTTTCCTTCCAATAATTCTTTGGAGAGACCAACTGCTTCTAAATCTGTTCCTTCCGCCAAGGTATAGCGCAAGTCTCTGTCAAACAAAAACACCGCACCGTTCGGGAAATTACTAGCAAGGGTGCGATATAACTTTTCGCTGTTTGCCAGCGCTTCTTCTACTTCTATACGTTCGGTGATGTCGTTTTGGACGCCGATGTAATGCGTCAATTTGCCATTGCGATCGCGCACTGGGGAAATTGACAGATCGTTCCAAAAAGGCTTACCATCTTTACGATAATTTTTAACTACAACCCGGCAGGAAGTTTGGGTACGCAAAGCTTGGCGTAATTTGTCCACAACAGCTTCTTGAGTGTCAGCACCTTGCAAAAATCGGCAATTGCGCCCCAGCACTTCCTCCCGCCCATAGCCTGTAATTCTTTCAAAAGCAGGATTGCAATGAACGATCGGATTGTCCGGTTTGGTTGCATCCACAATTACAATGCCGGTGCTGGCAGCTTCCATTGCCCGACTGTACAACTGTAACATCTCTTCTGTGCGTCTGCGATCGCTAATGTCCCGCAGCGAAACGAGATAAGCAACTTCCCCTTCCCATTCCGTTTCCACCACGCGCATTTCCGCCAGCAGTTTTTCTTGGTTCTTCCCGATCAATTCAACTTGCGTTTGCACTACACATATCCCAGATGTGCTTGTTTCTCCAAATTTAGGAATAATTTCTGTATCCATCTCGCAGGCTGTCCCTTCAACTACAAGACAACCAAAAAATTCTTTACCTAAAAGTTCATCCTCATTAAAATTGAAAAGAGACTCCGCGCAGGGGTTGACGAAACAAACTATTCCTCTTTGGTTGACTATAACTATGCCATCCGCGCTTTTGGCGATCGCATTATGAAAGCGATCTTCGCTGGCTTTTAACTCCCGTTTCAGCCTCTCCAGTTCTATCCGCATTTGACACATCTCTCTATCCTCGGCAACACAACGCGCAGGTACATAGATATTGACCGAATCCGGTGCTAAATAGTTTGAGTATTTTTTAATTTTTGTCTTGGATGCCATCTTCCCTTTCCTTTGCTTGCATATTTTAGCGAGCGTTTTTTTCTAATTATCTGTTCTGTCATACCATTTAGTCATCTTTCTCAACTATATTTTCACCATATTTAACTAAAACTTTATTTTTGCTCTCGCATTACAAAAAATTCCAATTTACACAACATATCTTGTTAAATTTTCATAAAAATTGAACTAATGTGCATCATTAATTACATTTTTGTTGCGGTACGTAAATTCACTGAAATTACTTTGTGTCAGCCTCTAAACAAAGAATATGTGACAGATTTTTTTGTTTGCAACTATGGCGCGGTAGCTAGTTGTGGCAGCCGCACAATACTCATCCATACTCAGGAAAGTTGTCACCGAATCCAACTGCGAGTATGTTTAACTCAATTGTATCTTGCGGCTACTTATAGAAGGTGTAAAGCAAGCAACAAAATACTAAATATAAGATGTTCTTTGTAGGGCAAATAAATCTAAAAGAAATTGCGATCGGCAAACTATGGTCTTAATTGAAGCCATCTCGAATCAGTTTAGATCGAAATTATTCTTCTTTCTTCCTTCCTTACTCCCCTACCCCCCAGCAGAACGAAGCAATCAGATGCAACCCAACCGCAAGGGATATTGTGGGAAGCAAACCTAACCTGCAAAAGTTTTTCATCGGGGAAAAAAGCGATCGCTGCCAAACAAAAATTTTACCAATGTATCCTAGCGTACAGAAAATCTGGTACATCAGATGATATACCAGATAGATAAGAATGAACTTGCAAGTTGCCGTAACCGTACTTAAGGGGATCGCAAAAGTTGATTGATGAGAGAAGTGCTGGCGCGATCGAGAATTCTCACTCCCCAAAACCACTTGCTTTTTTCGCCAAAAAGAGAGGGAAAGTCAGTTTCAGGCGATCGATCTCTCTCCCAATGCTTAGCCCCATCCAAACTACCAGCCTCAAAATCGAAACTGTTCTACCGCGCTTCTATAATGTATTGGCAAAACAGTCTCCACATTTTCGTGGGGACGAGCAATCACATGATAAGAAAGCAGTAGCTTCTCTTCGGTATTGACTCGCGCTACCGAATCCACACCAGCAGAAACAGAAGTTTGCACCTCGGAAACATCCCCGCGCACGATAACTGTGTAGCGAGCGCTACTAACCTTTTCTACATAGACCAGTGTCACGCGGGCAGCTTTTACCATCGCGTCTGCCACTGCTAAAGCGGGAGGAAGACCTTTGACTTCAACCATACCGACCGCTGCTGGCATTGTTAATCTCCTGAATCAAACAAAGACGTGACACTCATTGTAGAATCTTACCACTGTTTACAACAGAGCCCTTTGCGCCTCCCCCATCGGTCGCATTTGTAAACTATTGCAATTTTATGTAACATGGAGCGCGGTAAATATTTGTGCGATCGCCGGTAAACCTATAAGCGCAGGCAGAAAGTTGCGAAACTAAAGCCACAAGCGCAATATATTTTACTTTGTTTAACATAGATAAATTTTCAATTAAAAATTTGATATTTCAAATCTAGGCCAAAAATTAAGTTGACTATTTATAATTGGTAATACCCTATTCCACCCGCTCAACAACTTCCAAGTAAATGATTATTTTCTACTTTTTCGTAAAGAGAAATTCGAGCGGGAGGAAAAAGCTGCTTATTGGCAATTAGTAACTCTTCTAACTTGTCCGCCGACACTGGTGGGCTGAATAGATAGCCTTGCACTGCATCGCACCTATTTTCATACAGGAAAGTTAGCTCTGATTCTGTTTCCACACCTTCCGCGATCGCCTTGAAATTCAAGCTGTGGGCCATTTGAATTATTGCTTTAGTAATTGCGGCGTTTTTAGAATCGTTAGTAATGTTGCGGACAAATATTTGGTCGATTTTGAGCGTGTCTACAGGAAATATTTTCAAATAGCTTAATGAAGAGTAACCAGTACCAAAATCATCGATCGATATCTGAACTCCTAGCTCTTTCAAACTATTTAATGTTTGAATCGCCGCTTGTGGATCTTGCACTATTGTACTTTCTGTCAGTTCTAATTCCAGATAACTGGGTTCTAGACCTGTTTCTGCTAGTATTTGGACAATTCTGTCCCTAAGATTGGCTTGATGAAATTGACGAGCTGATAGGTTGACAGCGACCCTGAAAGGCGAAAAGCAGGTGGATTCTTTTTGTTTGCTCTGCCACAAT
Source organism: Aerosakkonema sp. BLCC-F183 (assembly GCF_041929145.1). Classification (NCBI taxonomy): domain Bacteria; kingdom Bacillati; phylum Cyanobacteriota; class Cyanophyceae; order Aerosakkonematales; family Aerosakkonemataceae; genus Aerosakkonema; species Aerosakkonema sp. BLCC-F183. The sequence goes on from NZ_JBHFNU010000034.1 coordinate 54,002, forward strand.
CTGGCTTGTTTGCAAGCTGTGCTTAAAATCCATTCTCCAATAGGTACGATCGAGCCTGTTTCTTCTGCTAGGGGTATAAATTCTCTAGGAGAAACAAACCCCCTTTCTGGATGGTGCCAACGTAACAATACTTCTGCGCCCATTATGCGTCCGGTTTGCAGCTCTATCTGGGGTTGATAGTATGCCTGAAATTCCCCTCTTGCTAAGGCGATATGCAAGTTATTTTTTAAATCATTAAATTCTTCTTCTATCAGCGGTTGTGCTGCGGTAAAATTATATGTTATATCTGCTTGCCTTTGCAATCTAGCTGCGATCGCACCCAACAATTCCGATCTTGTAAACGGCTTCGTTACATAATCATCCGCGCCGAAATTCATACCTTGGCGTACCTCAGTACGATCGGCTTTAGCACTGAGAAAAATGAACGGAATCTTTGCCGTGTTGCGGTTTTGACGCAGCAAAGTCAGTACGCCGTAGCCATCTAGCTCAGACATCATTACGTCGCATACAATCAAGTCGGGCATATGCGTCTGTGCTAACTGCACTCCCAATATGCCATTGTCTGCGCCAATGACCTCAAAACCTTCAGATCCAAGAAGTTTGACCAAGTTAGATCTTACTGGCCGATCGTCTTCTATTACGAGAATCTTTTTCATTTTTATTTTCCTAAGTTTAGCTGCATTCACTCCTTACCTTATTAGTTTATGGAGAATATATTCCTGCTAATAAATTTAAAGCTTAAATTAAAGTAAAATTTATTTTTTGTATCACAACGTACATTATTTACGATTTTTTTGTTTTCTGCTCCCTCTTTTTTCTGCGAGTCAGATATGAATAGGCAGATAGACTTTAAATGTTGTACCGAGTCCCTGTTCACTATACACTGCGATCTGGCCTCCGTGTAAATCTACACATTTTTTTACAATGGCCAGACCCAAACCAGTTCCAGCTACACTGCCTGCGTTGCTAGCTCGATAGAAAAACTCAAACAAACGAGGCCGATCTTCCATCGGAATACCAATCCCTTCATCTTGAATCTCAAAGACCGCTTCACCATTTTCGCAGCTAAGGGTAAATTTAATCCGGCTGCCTTGAGGCGAATATTTGATAGCATTGGAAAGTAAATTGGCCATAATTTGCCGCAACAAATTTTCATCAAATAAGGGCAAATCAGCATTTTTTTTGGCCAAGTTTGGGTAATTGTTCACAAATAAAATTCTCTGCTTGGCAGGATAGTTAAGCTGCATTTCTGCGATCAAATTTCTGCAAAAATTTGTTAAGTCAAGGGGGGCTGGGTTAAAGTTCAGTCCTCCTGCTTCTGCTCTACCAATAACTAAAACATCATTTAATAAATTGGTCATTTGTTTAACAGCACCTTGGATAAAATGCAGTTGTTCTAGTCGTTCCTCCTCAGTCCATTTATGACCGTAGTATTCCAGCAATTCGGCAGCAGATTGGATGGTAGTTAATGGCGTGCGGAATTCATGAGAAGTCATAGAAACAAAGCGGGATTTCAATTCGTTGAGTTCTTTTTCCTTCGCTAGAGCATAAAAAATTTCTGTTTCGGCCCGCTTCCGTTCGGTGATATCTTCTGCAATTCCGGCAATGCGGTAAATTTCTCCTTCTTCGTTGCGGATCGGAAAGGTACGAGCCCATATCCAGCGAATCTCCCCATCCGATCGCACAATGCGAAACTCTTCGTTAAGATAAGGATACGCTGCCAATCTATTCTTAACGGCGCTTTCTACGCGCTCCCAATCTTCAGGGCTAACGATCTCTAACCAAGATTCCGCTCGATCGGACAAACTCTCTAGACTGCGACCCCAAATTTTTTCGTAAGCAGGACTGACATAAAGTAACTCGTGTGTATTTGGCGAAATCATCCAGAAAATCTGATTTATATTTTCCGCTAATTGGCGGAATCGTTCTTCACTCTCTCGCAGCGCTTGCTCTGATTGTTTGCGTTTTGTGATGTCGCGATACACGCTCAAAAAAAGAACTTGATGCTGATGTTGCACAAGCGTAGTAGATACCAGCAGCGTCTTTTGCATTCCAGCTTTGGTTTGAATCGTGGTTTCCAAGTTGCGAACTTCTCCCTGTTCGGTAAGTGCGGCTAGGTTAGCTTGCGCCTTCTGGTAGTCTGAGGGATCGGGATATAACACAGCCAAAAAATCGCCGCAACAGTTAGCTTCTGCCTGGGTATAACCTGTGATTTCCTCCATTTTGGAATTGAAAATTTCAAATTGCCCGGATCGATCGCTAAGAGTGATTCCTTCGCCAACCGTTTCGATCACCGTGAGCAATCGCTGAGCGCTCGCTTTGATTTCTGCCTCTGTCTGCTTAGCAAGAGTGAGATCGCGGACGATCGCCAGCACAAGTTCCACTTTACCATCAACTATTAATTCCGGTACAATTCGCGATTGAAACCATCTCGATCCGGAAGGTGTCGGATACTCGAATTCGTCGATCGTCTCTTCCCCCGTCTCAAAAACGCGACGTAGGCTTTGTTGCCACTGGTAGACCAATTTCGGTGGCATCCCCAAGTCCAGGTGAGTTTTGCCAATGAACGTCTCAGCTGAAACTCCAGCCGCTCGGGAGATCGCTGGATTGATATAGACATGGCGCAGCTGTCGATCGAAGCTAGTAATAATATCCGGCGCATTTTCCACCAAAGCTTTGAACTGTTGTTCGCGTCTGTGTAGCATTAGCTCAGCTTGCTTGCTCTCGGTGATATCCCGCCAACAAGCCGCAAAACCATCGCCCAGTTTAACCACACGAATATCAAAAGCTCCCTTATACTGTCGATCGGCAAACGCATCTTCGTAATATAGCGATTCTTTGACTAATGGTTTCCCCGTTTCCACAACTTGGCAGTATTCCGCAAACAGCCCTATTGTTCGATGCGCCGGTAACATTTCACAAAGCAGCTTGCCAATTTGCTCCTCCTTAGTCATACCGTTATTTACACAAGCGGCAGTGTTGACATACTCTACTACAAAGTCTGTAATTTCTCCTTGTTCGTTGCGAACAGCAGCATAAATACCAAAACCGTCCAACATATTCTCAACCGATGTGCGGAATCGCTCTTCACTGTGTCGTAGCGCTTGTTCTGCCAGCTTGCGATCGGTGATATCTTGCACCATTCCCAGATAATGCAGAAAATTTCCATCCCTATCTCGAATCAGAGATACGGTTAAATCCACCCAGACAAGCTGTCCGTCTTTCTTCTCATATCTTTTTTCAACGCTGAAAAACGGTATTTTTCCGGTATTCAGTTGCTGCACAACTTCTATATTTTTCTGAAGATCGTCTGGATAAGTAATATCTAAATAGGAAAGCGCGGTTAATTCATCCTGAGTGTAGCCAACTATTTGACAAAACTGTGCATTCACTTTCAGAAAGCGATAATTAGAGTCCGAGATAGCCATACCCAGCGGCCCTTCCTCAAAAATTTTGCGGAAGCGTTCTTCACTTTCTCGCAGCGCTGCTTCTGTGTGTTTGCGATCGGTAATATCTCGCACCAAAACCAACACTTCCTCCTCACCGCTTACAGCAATCCGCGCCTCAAAATCTTGCTGTCGGTCGTTAATTGCCAAGCGATACTCAAAAATTTGCACCTTGCTCGTTGATAGCGCTTGTTCTATAGAGTGCATTGCCTGTTGAGCTACCTCTGGAGGCAGCACCTCATCAACTTTTTTACCTGGCAACTCGCTGCGAGGTATTAATGGCTCGAAGCTTCTTGTGTCCGGGCAATCTAAATAAGTACCATCTTTGTTGATGCGAAACATCAAGTCCGGTATCGCCCTCAGCAGAGCTTGATTGCAAGCTTCGCTTTGCCAGAGGAACTTCTCTATTTCCCTCCGGCTGACAATTTCTTGCTCCAATCGCTCAACGGTAGTCGCGAATTCGGTGTTGCTTTCTTCAACCCCCTGGCGATCGAGAGGCTTTTTCTCCAGTTGGGGATTTGTTGCCTCTACTTGTGCAGATCTCGGTAATGCTGGTGCTTTATTTAACAATGACATCAACTCGATCGCTATCCAGGTAGAAACGATCGCTGTTATAGCTTTTATGCTCAAGCAAAGCCAATAGATAGGATGCCACAGCATCCACACATCCATTATGTGCGTCGTACCGTCACAGATAATCAAGCCTCCAAACAATAGACCTGTCCAAAAATTCTTGTGGGGTAGGCATCCTGCCTGCCTTTGAGATTCTTTTCTGGAGATATCTAATAGACCTGTCCAAAAATTCTTGTGGGGTAGGCATCCTGCCTGCCTTTGAGATTCTTTTCTGG
>NZ_JBHFNU010000035.1:0-46931 GCF_041929145.1 Aerosakkonema sp. BLCC-F183
AGGTTGATAGCCTACCTTTGGATGTTCGCAGTTGGGAATGCCTCAATTGCAAAACCAAGCATGACAGAGACGTAAATGCTGCTATCAATATTCGAGATGAAGGCTTACGGATATTATCGTTGGGAACCAGCGATACTGCCCCAGGAGGCGATGTAAGACCAAAGCGGGGGCGTAAGTCATCCGTAGAGGCGGTTGCTGTTGAGTTGGGAAGCCCCGTCCCCTCGTGGGCGGGGTAGTTCACGAGCGATCGTCCAAATTTCTTAGTTGTACATCCACTGCATTCCGATAGTCATCATCTGCCATCACACTAGATGGAAGTCGATTGGCTTTCACCGCACTCTCGACAAGATCTTGGGCATCGATACTACCTGTGCGATAAGCAGAAATTAGAGCTTGGGCGCTCGGAATACCTTGCTCCTCGAAGTAACCTTGATAAGCCATGTAAACTAGATTGAAAGGTTGCAGTTCAAAGCTAGGAACCGTGGGGGTACTACTTGACGAGGCAGGGTTGTCAGTTGGTGACTCAGCTCTAACAGCAGGTGCGGCAACAGCAGACAGCAACACAACAGATAAACTACCAATAATTAAACGTTTCATGACAAAATCTCCTAAATCAATTGAAGTAGCTCGGTTAATTACTTCCTTTAATTACTAGGATGATTTATTGTGATAGAGATTACATCTAACAATTAGGATAAGACTCAAGGTAGAATAAATATTGTTTGGCGAGCGCGGTCATATCTACAATTTAAATTTTTAAGTCTTACCAATGACAGATAATTTTTAGTTGACAAGTCTTGGATTCACCGACTTTTTTTGGATGTTGTGTTGCTGATGAGGTAGGTTTTTTTAAGTTAAATCCAGTCAGGCGGGTGAGGCAAAGTACCGTAGAGTTCCCTTAATTTGGCCAGATCTTGTCCAAACCAATTATGAAGCCAGTGACGGTAGGCTGAAATTGCCTGTAGCTCGATCGCACCCTGATTGACCATCTGTATAATTAAATGTGCGGCCATCATCCCGGACATAATTGCTTTGAGAACGCCGTGAGAAGAAGCGGGGTCGAGTACAGCAGCGGCATCTCCAACTATAAAATAACCGAGATCGGCGCAAGCAGGCACAACGCGCCAGGTTACATCTGCCGCAGCCATTTTACCTTTGGGTTTGAGTCCTTGGAACTCTTCAGGAAGCCAATTTTTTGCGATTGTTTCGTTAGCAAAAGATAGTCGAGTCCATTGATAAAGTTGGGGACGCACCCGCGCCGTCCAAGTCCACCCACATTTGTCTGCAACTATTGCCGGTGCATCATCCCGCATCGGACAATCTCCCGACGCATATCCATAATAAGCAATCAGACGGGGAGAATAAGTGTGAATTGGCAATGTTAACTGTTTAGCTAGCCAGTGTCCGCTACCGGCAGCGTCGATAATAAAAGATGATCGCAAAAAACCATCAGATGTTTCCACTCCGACAATGCGATTTTCTCTCACTACAGGTTGGAAAGCGCGACAGGCTTGCCGAATTTCGACGCCTAACTCAATAGCTTGATTTTGCAAAATAGCATCAAAATGCGATCGCCATGCTTGAAAACCGCGCCACTTTCCCCTTTCATCCGCACCGAAAGGCACAAATCTCGATTCGCTTTGCCATTTAACCCAATTTCCTTCGTGTCTGAGGAAATCAGCAGAAAGAATTTGTGCTGCTACGCCTAACTGTTCCAGAAGCGGTTCTATCCCTGGATGGAGGGTTTCGCCGGGACGATCGCGCGGAAAAATTTCGCGTTCGACGATAACGACGCGCCAACCCATTTTAGCTAACAAGATAGCCGCAGCAGCACCGGACGGGCCACTACCAATAATTACGACATTCGGCTCAGATATTTTTGAGTTCCCAGTCACGATTGCCTCTTTTCATGACAATTTGAATGGGATCTACAAACAGAATGACCATTTCCTCAATTGCCACAAAAACTTTTTGACCAACAGAATTTTTGTCGCCGTGACGATATACCTGAAACCGATAAACATTACCGTGCAGGTTAGTTTTCGTTTGCGATTCGGCTTTTTTCACTTCGGGGTCATCATCAGCAACTTTCCGGAAAGAAAAAACACTCCATTTAGCTTTTTCGTTAGTGATATCCCAGAAAGCTTGAGAGGAGGTAACACCTGGTTTATAAAAATTTTCTTCCTGAATGCCCAAGGCTCGATAAACTCGCGCCATTGCCAAAACGCGGGCTTCGTATTCGCGAATGCCTACTTTGCCAGTTAGGGATAAAGAAAATTGATTTTGCAAAGCATTTTTGACATAATCAATGTTATCGAAAGCAGCGTACTCGACAAATTCTTTATTTTCGCGATTTACTAACCGAGGGCCTGTAACTCCATCCCAAGGAAGCTTGCCAATTTGACCGATTTCTTCATCGGTAAGCGGGCTAATGGTCGGCCAAATTTCGTTAGGTTCAAAAGTGCGTGCCGTATCGGGAGCAACCGCAGGCCAAAATGTACTCAGCGCTGCACATAGTTTGGCATCTTCGGGAAATGGACTGCCCAAACCGTAAGCTGCCAGGTGTTTTGTGCCGTCGGGGGTAACGTCGAAACTGACATCCCAACCGGGAGCAAAAATTCCCGCTGCGGCATCTGGAAGGTAGGAACTTCTGTTAGTTTCGGGAACTTCCAGAGGCATTTGACGAACGGGTTTGTCTAGCAAGAAAGAGACGATCGCCGTTACGGTAGTATCTTCTGTCCGGAAAGGTGCTTTTTTAATCTGAATATTCGGCGGTAGTCGTTCATCGGATAAAGTACCGGGTGTAATTCTCCAAGTACTGCGTTTGATCGAACTCGGTACTGACTGCTGCCACCAATCCATCAATTCTCGCTGATCGGTATTGGGAAAGAAATCAGGCGCAGCTACTATAGAATAAGCTGGTACGCGGCGGGGCAAAAGTACTGCTAATTGGGGACAGATAGCTTCAATCCAGCCATCGCCGGTAAAATCGATAAAATGTAAGGCATCGTAGCCACCTTGGGCGACAATTTGGGCGACGTTTTCTTTTTCGTTGAGGTCAACTTGTTGGCCGTTTGGCAAAATTTGAAAGCGTGCGTGAACATATTCAGGAGCGCGACGCGCATCTTGTTTGCCAGTAGGAATGTTGAGGCTGGAAGATAAAATTTGCTTGTAATCTTTGGGAACTTTAAATGTGAGGGGTTTACCCTTATATTCTGCTGGTTGAACTAAGTGGGGATGCACGACTGGCAATAAAACTCCAGGGCCATATTGAGGATTATTTGACCATTCTGCTATACCCTCAGTAAATATAAATGGTGGCTTGCTAATGTCTGGTTCTTGCCATCCGGTGCCTTGCGGCCCAATTGCGAGATGGATGCGTCGCAGCTTTTCGTTAATGTGATAAGATTTTAAGACTACTTGCAAGTCAAAACCGCGCAGGCATTCTTTGCCGTTAAAAAGTTTGTGCAGGGGCACCCAAAAATCGCGCAGCTTATCATCGCCTGGGTTGGGATAGTTGTCGCTATCTATACGATTTAGTTCTTGCCTGATGTTGAAACGCATCGGCCCAAATCGGTCTTTGTTGCCTTTCATTTGAACTGCTAAGTAGGCGGAGTAACGAGCTGGCAAAACTCGAAAAGCATGAGGATTTCCGTCTACAAAAGGTAGGAATCCTCGACTGCGACCGTTATATAGTGGCTCGACAGTTCCTACTCTGGCGATGCCGGTACGGGAGTAGCACATTTCGGCGTGCTTTTGCAGGACTGTTTCCGGTGCGGGGCGATATTCGGATGCAAAGACGACGATCGCTAAATTAGCACGGTTGGCACGCGCTCTAATCTCCAGCAGGGAGGGTGGATTGACGCCATAGACGTAGTTTTCGACGGTATCGATTTCCGCTAGAGTGGGAAAAGCACTTAGCTGTTTGCCATCAACACCAGAAACTACATTCGTGGAAGCGAAGGCGTGAAAGAGCAAGCTGCGGGCGGGATTGCGCGGTTCGATACCTCTTTTGCCTTCTTGGGCAAAATCTTCAAAACCGGGAATGCGTCGGTTGATACCAGGTAATTCTTTGGTGAGTTCCCGTTTGAGATCGGTGGCGGCGATATCGAGTCCGTGTTGGAGAAGCAAGTCTCGCCATCCGTGGGGAGCAAGGCGATCGCAGATTTTTTTTACTTCTTGGATAAGAGTCATTTCCGATGGGTAGATGCCCGGTGGGTCATCAGTTTTCGTACATGGGAAATAGTTTACCAAGTAGCGAACAAAAAATGCTCTTAAGACCGAGGCCAGAAAAATTTCAAAGATGAGATTTAAGATTTTAGATTCCAAATTTGAAATCTAAAATCTTAAATCTGAAATTACAAACGTATTTGCTTTAATTGACTGCGAGGATTGAAACTGCGGGAGGTGCGGATTTTTTCGTAATATTCCCGTTCGATCGCACTGAGGTCTTTCGGCGGGACGATCGCAATTTTCACCATTTGGTCGCCGCGTCCGGCTTTGGGATTTGGCCATCCTTTCCCCCGCAGGCGTAGGGATTGACCGGAACGAATGCCGGCGGGAACGTTGACTGTAACGGCACCATCGGGTGTCGGCACTTCTACTTGAGCTCCCAACACGGCTTCATCGGGAGTAATTGGCACCTCGCAGACCAAGTTTTCTCCCTCAAAATGGAAGAAGGTATGGGGCAGCAATTCCACTGTTAAGTACAAATCCCCGCGCTGCTGGGTGTAGGGATTGACTGTGCCTTTGCCTCTGAGACGAATGCGGCTACCTGTTTTGGCACCTGGGGGAATTCGCACGTCAACGACTTCCACACCTAGATCCAGGCGCTTCTGGACGCCGTGAAATGCTTCGGATAAGCTGAGGTTGAGAGTTGCCTCTCTATCCGATCCTGTTTGACCTGCCCGATCTTCAAAACCTTCATAGCCACCAAAATTGTTATATCCGCTTGGGCCTCCCGCATTGGTACGATAGTTGTAAGTCCGCCCGCCTGAACGCCCCGGCCCAGCACCAGTACCTGTGGTGCCGAATCGACCCAGCAATTCGTTGATGAATTCATCAAAACTGCCATATTGACTGAAGTCGAAGTTACCGAAATCAACGTTAGGGCTAGCACCGCCCGATGGCCATCCTTGACCGGCCTGTTTCCAATACTGGCCGAATTGATCGTATTTTTTACGTTTGTCTGGGTCTGACAATACTTCGTAGGCTTCGCTGACTTCTTTGAAGTGGGATTCAGCTTCTTTGTTGCCTGGGTTCATGTCGGGGTGATACTTGCGTGCGAGTCGGCGGTAGACTTTTTTGATTTCGTCAGCGCTAGCGGTCTTATTCAGCCCCAAAACGGCGTAATAGTCTTTGAAGTCGGTGGCGGGCATTAGGCAGTCTCCTATAAAGGTAAAGATTTTATTTATATATTTTCGCGAAGGTATTTGGAATTTGCTTTTAATGGCTATTCCGGGCAGAGCGATTTTTGCAGAAAGCTCTACCCTCAATGATGGTGAGAGCAAATACCAATTTTCTATTTAAGGGTATCAAATGTGCAAGTTCGGTTCGGTTCGGAAATTGCGATCGGACTAGAGAGCAATTTCCGTACTGGCTACGCCTGGGTAGTAGCGCAAAATCGGGTCTAGCCCATCCTCAAGAGTTGGCGGCGCTGACCGCAGTCGCTCGTGCATCCGGAATATGACATCTTCCGGTACTCTGCGCTGACGGCGGCGATTCCGTGCCAGACAAAGCCATACTGGTATATCTAGCCACAATGCGGTGATGTGAGCGAAGCCGGTGGCGCGGGCGAGGGCGATCGCTTCTCGTCGCTGTTGGCAAACTGCGTTGGTTGCATCGTAAATGGCTTCTTTGGCTTGCCCCAACTGTATTTGCTCTACAGCTTGCTGAAATTGGCGCGTCAGTTCGTCCCAAACTAAAAACCAGGGCCCCTGGATCGCTTCATCTCCAAACAGTTTAGCCCTAATGGTGTCTGTGGAAATTAACAGACGCTGTGGGCATTCTGCGACTAGCTTTTGTGCCAGAGAGGATTTGCCGCTACCAGGAAGCCCTATGAGAAAAATTAGTCTCGTCATTGAGAATTTTGGATTTTGGATTTTAGATTTTGGATTAAAAATAAATCTAAAATCTAAAATCTAAAATCTGAAATCTAAAATCTAAATGATTGTTCCATCGGGAATTGTGGCATTTTTGAGAACTACAACAATGCCGTTGCGGATGAAGAAACCCTCACTTTCCCGTGAGGCTTCTTCCACTCTGTCTTTGTTGGTAATCACAACGTTGCAGCCAATGCAAGCGTTTTTGTCGATGATGGCACGGCGAACAATTGTGTTAGCACCGATGCCCAAGGGAACTTTACCGTTATGGCAAATCGAGTTCCGTTCCATAAAGGGCTGGTAGAAGTCCGACCCCATCAGCAGGGTGTCTTCCACAATGCAGCCGGATTCGACGCGCGATCGCACACCCAAAACCGAGTGATCGATGCGACATTCTTTCAGGATACAGCCTTCGCTGATCATCGATTCTGTGACTTGACAATCCAACAGTTTTGTGGGTGGTAAGTAACGGGCGCGAGTATAAATGGGGGCACTTTCGTCGTAGAAGCTGAAAGGCGGGTGAGGCTGTCGCGTCAGCGCCAAGTTAGCTTCGTAGAACGATTCGATCGTCCCAATATCTTCCCAGTAGCCACCAAATAGGTAAGCTTGAACGTTGAGATCTTTAGCCGACGCCGGGATAATCTCTTTACCGAAGTCGGTGCGTTCTGGGGATTCTTTCAGCAGCTGAATCAGCACATCCTTTTTAAAGACGTAAATCCCCATTGAGGCGATGTAAGGCATTGCCTGAGCTTTTTCTGGCGTTAGGCCCAGAACGGTGGTATCCACTTGCATCTTTGTCAAAGCATCGCCTTTGGGTTTTTCGCTGAAGTCAACCACTCGTCCGTTTTGGTCGATTTTCATCAAGCCAAAATCGGAGGCCCGTTTCTCATCCATCGGTACGACGGAGATGGTGATATCCGCATTGGTGTCCCGGTGGCGTTGCCAGAACAAGCGATAGTCCATCCGGTAGAGGTGGTCTCCCGAAAGAATCAGATATTCATCTACATCCCATTCCTCGAACAGCCACATATACTGGCGCACCGCATCGGCAGTACCCTGAAACCAGTTTGGGTTTTCGGGGGTTTGCTGGGCGGCGAGTACCTCAACGAACCCGTCGGTAAAGCCTGTAAAGTTGTAGCCACGGGCAAGGTGACGATTGAGGGAAGCCGAATTGAATTGCGTTAGGACGTATATTTTGAAGATCTCTGAGTTAATGCAGTTACTGACGGGAATATCGATCAGGCGATACTTCCCAGCCAGGGGTACTGCGGGTTTGGCCCGCAGCTTGGTTAGCGGGTAAAGGCGGGTTCCTGCGCCACCGCCCAGGATGATAGATAGTACTCTTTTCACGAAAAACCTCTCAACTGCCAATCAACTCCCTAGTCCAGTGTCTGATTGTGCGGAGCAGTTTGCAAGAGGGGGAGGGAGGAAGTGTGAGGATCTGTCCCCAGTCGGAGGGTGGGCTGCTAGGCGGAAGTCAAAAAAGGGACTAGGGCGTCGGGATTAGGGGCTAGGGACTAGGGAAGAGGGAGAGGGGAGAAAAGAAATTTTGACTTTTGACTTTTGACTTTTGACTTTTGACTTTCCCACTCCCCCACTCCCCAAGTCAAAATGTCTTATGTTGGATTTGATAGTGGATGGGGAATTGACCCTGCTTTGGAAAAGGTGAAGCTGAGGATATTATGCTTAACTACAATCCGCTACACTGCTTGCCGTCTTCGGAAGAGTTACCCAGTTCGGACGATACGCCTGTGGATAACGAATTACAAGTTTTAATTCCCAGTTTGTTATCGGCGGTTTTAGCTTTGATTTGGCAAAACCGGGAGGATTGGTTTTTTGGGATTAATATGGGAATTTATTACGATCCTGCTAAACCTGCGATCGTACCCGATGGTTTTTTGAGTTTGGGTGTGGAACGTTTTGTCGGGGAACAGGGACGCTTGTGTTATGTGCTTTGGGATGAAGATGGCATAGTTCCTTCTTTAGCGTTGGAAGTTGTTTCTAAAACTTATAACGCTGAATACGAACAGAAAAAAATTGATTATGCGGAGATGGGAGTATTATATTACGTTGTTTATGCTCCCACGCGCCAACGTCGGCGAAGACAGCGTTTGGAAGTTCACCACTTAGTTAATGGAGAATATGTTTTACAATCTGGCGATAGGATTTGGATGCCTGAGATTGGTTTGGGAATTGGTAGGGAAAGGGGAACTTATCAAGGATTTACGCGGGAGTGGTTGTATTGGTATAACGAAAATGGAAATAGATATAAGACGCCGGAAGAAGTAGCTGTTGAGAGAGAGCAACAGTTACAGGATCTATTGGCTAGGTTACAGGAAAGGGGTATCGATCCAAATAGTATTTGAGAGTGCGATCGCACCTCTACAAGATCGATCCTCAAATAGAGACTCGATCGCTGCGGAGATTGACGAAGCGATCGAGTTATTAAGAATCGCAAGTTTTCTAGATGAGGATGCGATCGGTTTCGCAGATTGTAAAACGGGGCGGGGTCAACTGTTCTTAATCTTCACAACAGCGTCCTGAATTCCTCCCTTGTAATCTGGCAATCGCGCAATATCTGCGCCAGCAAACCAGGGCCAATTGTTTCACCTGAATGTACGGGTACAACAGTTCTACGACCGTCATCATGTACTAGAAAATGGTGACTTCCACGCACTCTTGCTACTGAAAAACCCCCTCTTTCAAGCGCTGCAATCACTTCGCTTCCCGTCAGACTTGGCAGTTTGCTCATACCTTAACTGCTACTCTCTGAACGCCAATAAATTCCAGCGACTCGCCTGTGTCTTGCTCAACTTCCAAGCAAAGTTCGATCGCTTCTTGAATGCGTTCTATCAATTCATCCAGTGATTTTGCTTGTGTATGACACCCAGGAAGACTAGGCACAGAAGCGACAAAATAACCTTCTGAATCTCGCTCGATAATTACATTAAATTCTCTGTTCATTTTCAGCAGATATTATTTTTTCATAATCATCTAATATTTTATCATCTTTGATAACAGAACAAACTATCATTTCTTGTAAATCTTAAGATTGAAACCGTCGCCGTCATTATTTTAGCAGCGATCGCTCCTCAAATAAAAGCTCGATCGCTGCGGAGATTGACGAAGCGATCCAGGTATTTATTAAAAATCACAACTTTTCTAGATGAGGATGCGATCGGTTTTGTAGATTGTCAAGCGGGATGCGATCGGTAGCACTCTGATAGTGAAATTAATTAACCTGTGTATTAGCACTTAATACACCAACTATTTTTACTCCTGAATTGAGTAAGGAATTCCTAAGCGATCGAGCATTTCCAAATCGGGAGATGCTGGTGCTTTGGGTGGTATGTAAAGCGTTGACATTGAGTTATCTAAAATTTCAGGAACCTTTGCCAAAGGTACGTGCTGAATAACCGGAGTGCAGACAGGATATTGTGCAGCTTCGTAAATTATTATTTCGTGGTCTGGATCGTAGTATTGCTGCAAATATTCAATCAAAATAGGGAGACACCTAGAAGCACGAATTTCCGGATTAAAAGACAACTCTCCGACAATACCAAATTGCCACAGAATCAATGAGCTAGATGTGTCGAATTTGCGCTTGTAAACCAGGAAATCAGTGGCTTCAAAACTTTGACATCCACTGGTAGCAGGATCGATACCCAGGTCAGCAAACAAACAATCTTCGGCGGAAATAGCAGGTAACATCCTGGCACAAAATCCTTCCAAACGCGCACGTTTAATTGCTTCATGGGATGGGTAAACAAAAACTCCTGGATGACCGTAGAAGACAACACATACTTTTAAGCCCTCTCGAACACAACTAAGAATTCGCTCTACCATCTCTAGATAAGTAGTTAGCCGATTTTTGCCCGGTTGATAAAAGACGGAAAGGGACTCAGATGTTGAATTAATTTTTTTAAGCCAAGCAATTGTTGGTAGGTCAGCAACAACGAACAAAAGCTTTTCGGCTTGTTCGATATAAGCACGCGCTTCTGGTGTTATTTGGCTAATCAGCCGAATACCAGTTCCGACTATAGTTAATGAACCAGAACTCATAATTTTATCCTTGGCAGAAACCTTGTCAAAATGTCTAGAGTTAAGTTTTAGGTATGAACTAGCCTAGAGATAATCGCTGTGCGATCGCAGGCAAAATTTTATTATATCTCTGGTGGGCGTGTGAGCCAAAGCTGGAGAGGAGGAATTGTTATAAAAGCTTCTGCCAAAAGCTCAGGAGATTGGTAAAGTTCTTCAGCAATAGCCGTACCGATCGTTGAGGAATTTCCACTCTTGATGATGGCTTTTTCCGCTGGGGTCAAGTTTGTTGCATCAAGTAGATTATCCGGATTTTCCAGCCAAACAGCTAGTTTCTTTGGATCTTCACCTATTGATAACAAAAATTCAGTTAATCGGGCTTCCACAATTGCCTCCTTTCACAATAGATAACTTAGTAAATTGACTTGCCAGATATTAGAAACTAGACTAACCCTAATAATTGGGCGATCGCAGGTAGTAGTTGATTACAAGCTTCTACCAATTTAGCGGCACTGGGTAAACCAGTAATTGTCCCTTTCAAAATTTTCATTGCTGTTTTTGCCGACTTTTGCATTGCCCCTTCTTTGGAATTTTTTCCAGCTTCTGCTAAAGCTTTTACCTGCTCTAATGCTTCAGCTTTATCTTCATCGTTCAATTCAGTATCAGCTTCAATTACTGTTTGCAATTGCTTGAGTAAATCTGCTAATTTCGGGGCTTCTGGAGCATCCGAATCTTGTAATTGACCAATAGTATTGGTGACAGTACCGCTAATCTCTCCTACTGCTGCTCCGGTCATATTTTGACCGACAGCCGCTAAATTACTTATACTGCCACCTTGGACACCACTGATATTTATGCTACCTTGATTTTCCGGCATAGTATCTCCTTGATTTTGATATTTTTCGACATAAAAACTAGGCCGCTGGAGTGCGGTAGTTACCATGTTTTGTAAACTACTAATATGAGCGTCTTTTGCTGCTAGCAGTAGTTCTAGGTGATTTTCCGGTAAAAATTTAAACTGATTGTAATCCTTAAAATATTCTTCAGCCAGGTAGGATCGATCTACATATTCGGCTGTTTTAGCTTTTAGTAAGAATTTATCTTTTCCTCGTTTTTCCATTGCTACAATTTCTATATCTGCTTCAGGATGGTTTTCGGCTAACCGTTTGAAAGCAATAGCAATTGCACGAGGATCTACACCTTGATTGTGATACAAATCTAGCGTTTTGACAATAGGCGCAATGAAATCAGCAAAGTCGCCGTCTTCAAATATCTCCTGTTTGTTGTCTGGTTTTCGACAGGGATCGGGGTCATCTTTTGTTGGTAAACGCATATATACATAATTACACTTTACTCGCTCTAGTGTAGTTTCAGCAGTGATGCCCCAGTCTTCGATGTATGCACCAGTCAAACAAGCGCCAGTAAAGTTTGTTCTGTCTAGTTGTGTTTGTACTAGCTTTGCTCTAGATAAATTAGCTTGTTGCAAATTAGATTCACTGAGGTCTGCCCCAATAAAACTGGCATCAGCTAGGTTTGCTCCCTGCAAATTAACTCCTCGCAGGTTTAAGCGATCGAAGTTTTTGTTTTGTCCCGCTCCTGTTACCACTAATAGCTGCAACTTTACCTGTTTAAGATAAGTAGTTCCAGCACGAGCAAACGAAAGCTTTTTTGCCTGAAGCCAGCAGGTGCGTGTGAGGGTAGCTCCTCTCAAATCTGTACTTTTAAGTGTGGATTTTGTAAAATTAGTATCTGTCAAATCAGCATTGCGAAAACTGGTTCCTCCTATAGCAGCAAAAGCAACGGCAATACTCCGAGTTACAGGAAACTTTTCATCTCCAGCTAAGGCTCGCCAAGCAACATAACTACTTACTAATCCTACAAACAATACCATACTGAAAGTTCCAACCACAGCTAATAGCACACTTACTTCAAGAGTAGAATAATCAGCAATTATACTTACAGTTAAAGCAACAATAATAGAAGCAACAACATCCCCAGTCCCAGCTAAATTTCCAGCTATATTTATAGCACCAGCTACAGTAACAGTTTGAATACAAATCACCGCAACAACTATAGCTAAAAGAACAGTTGCAGTTGTAGCTACAGCATATTTTCCAATTTCAGGAAAAGTCAAAGACCAAATGAAACTTGAAGTTATAGTTAAAGCTACAGCTACAGCCACAAACCCTAAAGCAGCTTCTAATCCTTTCCAAACAGTTACAATAAAGAATATTAAAAATAATATTAAGAAAATCACACCGCTTAATCGGTAATAAATAGTTTTATTAAATAGAAAAGATACTAGCCAAACACCATTAAATGCCAGAATTAATCCTGACAGCGCCGATAAAAGTAACGAGCCTATTAATAGGCAAGTTGCCCAGCGTCTTTGCAGTCCTGCTGTAGCATGGCTGAAGTTAGCACCGACAAGAATAGCATTGGAAAAGTCTGCACTGCGGATGTCTGCATAGCTGAAGTCTGCTCCTGTAAGGTCTTGACCTTTGAAAGACTGACCTCGGAGATTTTGGCCGGAAAAGTCTTTACCCATACTGAGTAATAGAGGGCTGTAACCACTTCTATACAGGCTTAACAAGAAAATCAGCGAATGTCAGCGTTAGTTAGATTAATTTTCATTAAGCTGAGCTTGCCTCTAACACTTGCTTGGCTTAGATAAGTTTTACAGTCCTAATGCGGCACAGGTTTGCGGGCCAACACGACCTTCTACATCCAAACCTTTATCTTTTTGAAATTGCCTGACTGTTTTTTCGGTATCAATGCCATAAATGCTATAAATGCCGTCTTCATCTACGAAATTTCAGTTGTATTTTCCCTCACTAAGTAGGGAGGAGCCACAAATGTAATGGCAAAAGAAGCGCCATTATGGGAATCAATTTCAAGTTCTCCGCCCAATTGCTCGGTAAGATTAATAACTAATTGCAATCCTAGTGATTGAATTTGTTCGATATCAAAATCTGGTGGTAATCCCACACCATCGTCACTGACTCTTAAATAAAGAGTATTGTTATCGCGATGCAAAAATGTCATACATAATTGTCCTTTATTTCTACCAGAAAATCCGTACTTTAGCGAGTTAGAAACTAGCTCGTTAATGATTAATCCGCAAGGTATTGCTGTATCGACATCTAGCTTTATACTATCTATTTCAATTTTTAAATCAATAGAATTCAAGGAAACTTTGTAAGAACGGAATAAATTTTCGACTAAATTGCTAATGTAATCAGCAGCATCGACTCTTGCTAAATCTTCAGCTTGATACAACTTCTCGTGGATGAGTGCCATAGACCTAACACGGTAGAAGCTTTCTGTAAATAAAGCTAAAACACTTTCATCTTTGATGTAAGTAGATTGAAGTTTGAGCAAGCTGGAAATTATTTGCAAATTGTTCTTAACTCGGTGATGAATTTCTTTGAGTAAAATTTCTTTCTCTTTGAGAGATGTTCTTAGTTGTTGTTCTGCCAATTTGCGCTCAGTGATATCCATGACAACCCCTGTCATTCTCTCAGGTAAATCGGCTCGATCGCGAATAATGTTACCGATACAAGCGATCCAACGTAGGGTATCATCCGGTCGGATGATGCGCGTTTCTGAGTTGAGTGGTTTTCGATCTCGGATGGCAAGTTGGATTGTTTCTGCCAAGGCAGGACGGTCTTCTGGATGAATGCAGTTAATAAAGGCTTCTTGAGTTCCAGGAAAAGAACCAGGTGCAAGACCAAAAATAGCTTCAGTCCTTTCAGACCACATAACTTGATTGGTTTGAATGTTCCAGTCCCAAGTCCCCATTAAGGCGGCTTCTAGGGCAATTCCTAGCCGCAACTCGCTATTGCGGAGTGCGGCTTCGGCTTGTTTGCGATCGCTAATATCAATAAACAAACTATCCCAAAGAATATCACCATTAGGTTGTTTTTCTGGACGACCGATGCCCTGAATCCACTTGAGGCGACCCGATGGTGTAATAATCCGTCCTTCCCATTGCCAAGGTTGTAAATTTTGAGCAGAAACTTTGATTGAATGGAATAAAGATAGCCGATCGTCAATATGAATTATCTCCAAGCTTTTCTGGGCATCTGCTTGCATTACTTCTGGTTCGGTTTCCCAAATTTCGCGGCATCTGGGACTGATATAAGGAAATGCTTGAAAACCATTAGGGCTGAGAAGATATTGACACAGCATTCCCGGTACGTTTGCTGCCATTTTTTGGAATCTAGCTTCACTTTGTTTGAGTGCTTCTTCCGCTCGTTTGCGCTCAGTGATATCCATAGAAATACCACATACAGCATAAGTCACATCATTGCTATATTTTAATGGAAATTTAATAGAAATATAGGTATGTAATCCATCTGTTTGAGGAACAACTTCCTCAAATTTTTGGGCAGTTTTTTCTTTAATTATCTGTTGATTGGTGGCAACAAAGCGCTCAGCAATTTCAAGTGGCCAATAATCATATATAGTTTTTCCAATAATTTTCTCATTATTATGGTTGAACAGTTTTTCATACTGACGGTTAACCAGTATGTATCTATTTTGTAGATCGTTTACATAAATGACGGCTGGGGAATTATCCAAAATTGCTTGGAGTTTGGCTTGACTATCTTGTAGCTCTATTTCTGTACGGCAATGGTGAAGGATTTCATCAGCAAGCTTTTCGACTATTTGTTGTAATTCGTGGGTGCGATATTGCACTTTAATCTCTAATTCTTCATTCAGTTTTTGCAGTCTGGTTTCAGCTTGTTTTTGCTGGGTAATATCGACGCAAGAGCCTATATAACCGAGAAGTTCACCTTCGGGAGTAAGGCGGGGAACACCTTTATCTAAAATCCAACGATACTCTCCATCTGCACGCCGCAGGCGATACTGCAATGAAAAGCTTTTCCTGGCTTGAATTGCGGCGGTGCGGATATTGAGATAGCGATCGAGGTCTTCTGGCAGTATATTTTCTGTCCAATTTCCCTGAAGTTCTCGCTCTAGGGATCGCCCAGTGAATTTCTGCCAAGTCTGGTTAAAAAACGTACACTCTCCTTGAGCATCAGCTAGCCAAATCAGCACTGGGGCGCTATCTGCCATGAGGCGGAACAGTTTTTCGCTTTCTCGGAGAGCGATTTCTGCTTGTATTCGTGCTGTCAGTTTTTCCTGTACCTGTTGATAAAGTTGAGCTTGTTGGATTGCGATCGCTACTTGGTCTGCTACTTGTTTGAGCAGTTCGATTTCTGCTGGCGACCACTGTCGGGGATGGGCGCAATGGTGTGCGATCAGTAAGCCCCAAAGATAATTGTTCTGTAGGATGGGAACGACCAAGTTAGCTCGGACATCAAATTGTCTTAAAAAATGGGCATGGCACCATTGAATGCTGCCATCATCAATATCTGCGATCGCTCGAACTCGTCCCTGACGATATTGATCGATGTATAGGTGAAAACAGGAATCAAAAATGTTATGTCCTAGAATAGGTTGCCAATTTGGATCTACAGATTCTTGCACTACAAGACCAGAAGCATCCTCTTCTAGTTGAAAAATAATTACCCGGTCTGTTTGCAGGAAATGCCTTACTTCAGCGACAGCCGTTGTGAGAATATCATCTAGGTTAAGAGATTGCCGAATGCGTTCAGTTACTAACCGAATTAGACGTTCTCGCTCTGCTTGTTGCCGCAAGTTAGTTTCGGCAGTTTTGCGAGCGGTAATATCTTCTACAATACCTGTGATGCGGTAAACTTCACCAGCGCTATTTTTGAGGGGGAAAGTCTGAATTTCCAACCAGCCAATTTCTCCATTTTGTCGAATAATTCGATATTCGCAGCAATAAGGTAGACCGCATATATGGGACTCAAACGCAGCGGTCACGCACTCCCGATCTTCTGGATGCACTGCATCTAAAAAAGCGTGGGGATTGTTGTAGATAATTTCCGCACTAAAACCCCATATGTCTTGCAGGGCGTGGCTAACATAAAGTATTTTGTTTTGGATGGCGTCTTTGACAAAGAAGCCTTGCTGAATATTTTCTGCTAACTGTTGGAATAATTCGTTACTTTCCCTGAGTGCTGCTTCGGCTTTTTGACGTTCTTGTAATTCCGTTTGTGCTTGTTGATAAAGTTCGGCTTGATGGATAGCGATCGCGCAATGATCTGCGATCGCTTTGACAAATTCAATTTCCTCTGGTGTCCATTCCCGTTCTCCTCGACATTCTTTTAAACTAATTGCGCCCATGAAGCGTTGCTGATAAATCAGTGGTGCAATTATCAGAGCGCAGATATTGCAGTGTTCTACAGATGAGAGAATTTCTGGTGGTTCGCTTGCCTTAATCCGAGGCAAAACCAAAGGTTCGCCATTCGCCAAGTGGGAGCGGTAATAATGATAGAAATCGCAGCCACAGCCGATTAAACTGTTACCTGCTGACGTAGACTCAGAAACATAACGAATGCCCAAATCATTATCTACATCGGTTCTAAAAATCAGGCAACGGCTAACATTGAGTGCAGAATGCAATTCATTGACGGCAATTTGCAAAAGCTCATCCAAAACTAGCGTTCCCCGCATCGCTTGGATGATTTGATTGAGCAAAGCAGCTTGTTTAGCTTGTCTCAACCCAGCAGCGAGTGATTCTTGAAGTTGAGCGGCGCTATGTTGCACCTGCTGTTCCAGTTCGGCATTGCGCTGGCGCAGAAGTTCCGTTTCTTTGATTTTAAAGTTGTAAACCGATTTCCGGGTGCGTTTGAGTCGTTTATACATTGGCAATGACTCGATCGAACATAACGATTCGATTTGTGGATTTTAGATTTTAGATTTATTTTTAATCCAAAATCCAAAATCCAAAATCCAAAATTAGCTGTGTAGATCAAACAGGACGCTGTTCTACCAAAACTTGATAAGCATAGTTAAAATCATCAGTGCAAATCCGAATCGCACTTGGGTCTGCCATCCCTTCACGGCGGTAGCGACGCACTGCTTCTAAAGCAGCTTGATTGCACAGTAGGGCCAAATCTGCCCCATTCCAACCTTCGGTTGCATCAGCCCAGAAAGCCAAATCCACATCTTGTAACGGACGGTCTTGATTGTGTACTTGCAAAATCGCTAATCGACTTTCCCGTTCTGGTAGATCGACTTTTAATTGTAAATCCAACCTTCCCGCCCGCATTAAAGCTGGGTCTAAAGTATCGGGACGATTTGTCGCACCGATGACTAAGATAGTTGCCCCAACTTGCAAACCATCCAACTCTGTGAGTAATTGTCCCACGATGCGATCGCTCACACCAGAATCACCACTGTAACGACCCCGCGCAGGCGCTAAAGTATCGATTTCATCGATAAACACTACGCAAGGCGCAGCTTGTCTGGCTTTGGCGAATAATTCCCTGACTGCTTGTTCGCTAGCACCGACCCACTTACTCATCAATTCTGGCCCATTGACACAGATAAAATTGGCGCGTGCTTGGGACGCAACTGCTTTTGCCAATAAAGTTTTGCCAGTACCCGGAGGTCCCCACAGTAAAATTCCTTTCGGTGCTTGTGCTTTGGTTTGGGAGTAAAGTTCTGGATGCAGCAGCGCCCCTTCAACTGATTCCTGCAAAGTTTGTTTGATGTTCTCCAGTCCGCCAATTTCATCCCATACAACATTGGGAGACTCTACTTCCACCGAACGCAGCACAGCAGGTTTCACTTCTTTAAGTGCTTGTAAAAAGTCGGACTGGTTGACCGTCATCGTCTCTGGAATAATGGATTCCAGAGAAGGAACCTGACGGCGCAAAGCACTATAAGCTGCTTTTTGACAGACGGCTTTCAAGTCAGATCCCACAAATCCTACCGCACTGTCGGCGATCGCATCCAAAGATACCGAATCATCTAAAGGCATGGAACGAGTGAGAATTTGTAATATCTCCTTTCGTCCGTTTCGGTCGGGAACGCGAAATTGTACTTCTCGATCGAATCTTCCCGGACGACGCAACGCCGGGTCAAGATGATCCGGGCGATTAGTCGCCGCCAAAACGATCACACCTTTAGTTTGGGCGAACCCATCCATTAAACTTAAAAGTTGGGCGACCAGTCGTTTTTCCACTTCCCCTTCCACCTTACTGCGGTCTGGGGCGAGACTGTCGATTTCATCAATAAATACAATACAGGGAGCATTTTTCGCCGCTTTGTCAAAAATTCCCCGCAATCTTTGTTCCGCTTCTCCGTAGTATTTACTAATTACTTCTGGTCCAACTAAGGCAATGTAATTAACCCCTAACTCTTCCGCCAATGCGCGGGCAGTCAGGGTTTTGCCAGTACCGGGAGGGCCAACCAAAAGCACGCCCCGTGTTGGTTCCAGTCCGAGTTTAGCTAACAAGTCGGGTCGTTTCAAAGGAATAGCGATCAACTCTTTGAGTTCTTTAAGAACTTCACCCAACCCACCGATATCTTTGAGAGAAGCATCATCCGGCGGTGTTACTTCCTCTGACCCCCCACCCCCACCATCACCAGAACCAGAACTCGGTGGTGGCGGTTGCGTGCGAATGCGACTCGTACCGATATCGTTACCCGAATTACTGGGACGCGGAATACCTCCACTACGGGGAATACCTCCACTACGGGGAATATTACTCAAGGAACGAGTATTGAACTGCATTTCCGCCTGGATTTCTCCCTTGTCAATTTTTTCTTCTAAGGATTTGGCTAATTCTACCAACTGTTCAAACCCTCTGAATAAATCGCTCATACAATTCCTCCTGAATTTACTGCACTAACTTGACTGACCTAAAATAGGAGATTTGCCGCCCCTTTAATTCGCTCTATCGGTTCCACAGATCGAGGTAAACTTGGTAAGCAAACAATAGTTTGTTCGGCAAACAATCCCGGCTCGATTTTTACATCTGGGCTATAGCGGTTATGCACTACATAGCGCTGGGAAACTCCCATTTTTTTTAAAGAAGCTGTTAATCGCACTTGTTCGGCAATAATTGCTGCTTGCGCTTGCACAACCCCAATAAACTCTGTGTGTCGGGGGTCTTTTAATTTCTTCTGCGCTTGCATAACTTGCTGCCTTAAATTCCGCAACCGCCCCATTAAATCTACCCGACCCAACACATTTTGATATTTCATCCACAATTTGAATATCCAAGCTAACCAATCTCCCAAGGCAGTTGGCATTTCCAAAAAGCGCAGCAGATGACCTGTAGGGGCGGTATCTAAAATTATTAAATCTTGCTGCTTTTGGTCTAACAAATCCATTACTGTTACTAATGATAACATTTCATCGATACCGGGTAAAGCTTGCGCTACAATTTGTCGCCAAGCTTCTGGACTGTAAGCTATTTTGACTGCCCCTGTCTGAGATCCTTCGCCGCTAATCATTTCGGCCAATTCCCACAAATAATCATTGCGGAATTGTTCTAAAACGATATCGGCATTTACTTCTTGACCGCTTAAATTAGGAGTTAATTGAGTGGGTTCGTGGCTTAATTTTTCTCCAAAGGCATCTCCCAAGGAATGAGCGGGATCTATGGATATCATGCGGATATTTCGATCGGGATAGCGATTGGCTAGCCCCCACCCAATCGCGGCTGCTACGGTGGTTTTTCCCACGCCACCTTTTCCGCCAATGAGGATAAGTTGGCGTTCTTCTGCGATAAAATCATTGAAACTGGGCAGAACTTTTTTTGGCCATTCTATCGGTGGTGGTGGCGCTAAGGTGACGCGATCGATTTTTTCAATTTGGTTGATAATATTATCTAAAGCTTTACTTCCTAGAGGTTCTATCGCTTGTTGCGGTACAACAAATATAGGATGATTTCCTGGTAGTTTAAGGAATTTATCCAGCAAAATTTGTTGTTCGCTGTAGCGATCTAAGTCTAAATTTGATTTGGGCAAAATTCGGTTGATTAACAATCCGCCACAAGGTATTTCTAAGGTTTGCAAGCTGTCGATAAATCTTGCGGTTTCTAGCAGGCTCATCGGTTCGGCGATCGCTACTACCAAACAAGTAGTAAAATTCCCGTCTTGCAGCAATTTTTTCCCTTCTGTTAATTCAGATTTCATCTGAACTAAAAAATTATCGACTTCATCTGCATTATAGCTGCCTCTAAAACTTTGGGTAATTACCCGATGTTTTTCTTGAAATAATTCTAGGGAATTTAAAATCACATCTAAAAAATCTTTAATTCCCAACAAGTTTAAAGTGTGGCCGGAAGGAGCCATATCGACCACTACTCTGTCAACTACTTTTTCTGTAAGCAATCTTTGAATTTCTAACAAACCCATTAGTTCGTCTAAACCCGGCCAATTTAAATCCCAAACAGGGGTTAAATCCTCTCCTTCAACAAAACTTCCCCGCTCGACTAAAAGTTCTAAAAACTTCCCGTATTTTGCCTTAAATTCTAACAGTAATTTTCCGGCATCTAAAGCCCTGACACTCAAGTTTGGTAAATCGTTTAAGGGTAACGCTTTATCTTCTACCTTTACTTGCAATACGTCTCCCAGAGAATGGGCAGGGTCGGTGGATATCAATAATATTTGTTCCTGGGGAAATAGTTTAGCCCAACGACGCGCAAACCCGCAAGAAAGAGTAGTTTTTCCGACTCCTCCTTTGCCGCTAAACATTGCCAAGCGCAATGAGTCGTATTCGATTATTTCGTTGTTTGAAATGCTATGGTCGATCATAAATTAATGGATTAGATAAAGTGATAAGGAGGCCCAGCTTCTCCTAGTTGTAATTGCCAACGGGGACAAGCTCTCTGCCAAGTGCAAAAGTGTGCTTCAAGTAATAGTTCGTCTTGGCGACTGACTAAAAGATAAATCCGCGATTCTTCACTTGGAGATGGAACGATAATTGCCGATGTATATATCTCGGTAATTAAATGAACTGCATTTTGCCATTCCGCATTTTGGAGAATGTGAAAATCTTGCTGTGTTTGGTAGCGCTGTTTCTTGGCCAAAAAATACTGTCTACCCCCGACTTCAGAAGGGATGGTTGGTTCCTCTAATTTTCGGGGAGTAAATTTTAAAGTGTATTCACCTTTACCGTTGAGTTGGCGTAGCTTTTCTAGGTATTCATTAGCATAAGATTCTAGATGTGTGAGCAAATTTTCTTTGCATAGAAAAGATGTGCCGAACCGCAAGGGTAAAAGCGCCGTTTGGCAAAATACCTCCCAGATAACTCGGTCGTGGCGTAAAACTGCTTGAATTAATAGCGTTTCGTCTTTGCGGAGTGATTCCAAAGATACTTCTGGTTCGACTAAAGCCGAGATTCTACCGCTACTAATCAATCCGACTCGATCGGCTATGCCGATGGGTAAAGTTAGAGTTTTGGTAGGTGTTTTCAAAAAAGCGTAACTATAGAGATTATACAATTCCATAAGCGGCGATCGAAGTAAATATTTCTGAAGAATTATAAACGGCTTCTTAAAGTTTTAGCAAAATCTTGCCCGGATTTTAAGCAAGGCTATTGGCAGTTGATAATTCTCAGCTTATAATATTATAAACCACCTAAATTCACTTATGCAAAACATTCGTCCTCGTAGTATTATCCGGCCAAAAATTAGCAGTATGCCTCGCAATAAATCTGAGGCATCAAAACAGTTGGAACTTTATAAGCTGGTAACTGAACAGCAGCGCATTCAGCAGGAAATGGTATTTATGGAACAGCGGATGCAACAGCTAAAACAACGGCTGACTGTTCTAGATAACCAGATTTTTAGTACCAAACAAACGATTGAAGAATTACATCCAGTAGTTCCCAGCAATCCTAAAGTTAGGGCTTGTCCGCCAATCGTTACTGAGTTCAGTAATTTTCAAAATTTCTACCTAGAATATTAATATTTAAGGTAGAAGTTAAGCTAGAATTAGTAACCATATGGAAGAAACCCGCTCCGGCGGGTTTTTTGATTCTATAGGGAACGTTCGTGTTTAGACAATTTCTGCTGCTGTTTCTGATTCTTCTGACAATGCTTGAATCTTGAGCAATAGTTCTTCTTCCTGAATTTCAAATTCTTCTTCAGAAATATCGCCAATATCAAATGCCAACTGCAAAGCTAATAATTGTTTGTGCAAATTTTCTGTGGCATCGTATTCGGTATTGGCACGTTCTTGAATTTGTTGTCCTATCCATGCCAGACCGGTAATTGGCCCCATAATTGGAAATAGTAAAAGTTTCAGAGACATAACTCTGACTCCAGTTAAAAAAGTTGGGCGAATGTATAAGGAGCGGTAAAATTGTTGTAGCGAATTCTGAAGCGATCGCCAAATTTTCGGTCAATAGCTTCGACGCGATCGCTAAATTCAGCCTCCGCATCCCAAGAAATCAAATAAGCAGCGTTGTAAATCATTTCTTCGGTCATCGGGTCGTTTTCCACGACTTCTTTAGCCAAAGCATTTAATTCATCTCGGAAAGCTTGAATTACTTCCTGCTTGCGAAGCAACAAACCGTTTTCAATCATTTGACCGATATTAATTACTTCCTCCATACTCAAAGTTTTACCTTCCATCGCATCGCGCTTTTGTTTCAAGTCTTTATTTGCAGAAAGTAGCGCTTGCAATTCTGACTTGCTATCCCAAAGAATTTTAACGCTAACTTCTCGGCGTCCCGCTAATTTAGCGAATAAATCTTTTAGTTTATCCTGATGGGGTCCAGTCAATTGTTCTATGACAGTTTCCCAAGTTTTTATTACCATCCCAAAGCGCAAAGGTAGAAGAGTACGAAACCCTTCATTCATCGCTTGTTCTAAAACTCTTTCATGACAAATTAAATTGCGTCGAGAAGCTAGGTATTTTTCCTGTTTAGCGCTCGAATAAAGAAAGGTAAACCCCTCAATAATCGTGCTATATACTGGTTGCTTATCCATTCCTTCTAAGGCTAATTGTTCCGGCATAGAGTCAGGAAAAATGCCGTATAAGTAAAGACCAAAATTCATACAATTTTCCAAAAATTCAACAAACGTTTAACAGCCTTCTCAATTAAGCAGGCATAGATGTCAAAACCAACCTCAGCTTGGCATGAATGAGATTGAGTTGAGCCAAGCCTAAATCCACATTACCTTCTACCACAATGCCGGTATTTAAAAGTCGATCGAGCAGTTCCAAAATAGAGGGATTGCTACTGCTTTCTCCCGGATAGTAACTTCCCGGCGATGGTAAAAGCGTCCCGAATTCTCCAAGATTTACATTAAGATCGGCAGGATCGACTTCAAAAATATCGCACAAATGGAGAACTTGATCTGACAATTTTTCCAGGCTTTCAGCCGCTCTATCTAAATCGGAGTCAGTGAGAATTCCTGCTTCCATACGGCGAATTATTTGCGCTTCGAGTAACTGGCGCACCAGTTCCACAACAGTTAACAGTAAAGGAGCTAAACCCGCTTTACTGTTAACTTTTTCAGCAGCGGAGAATACTTCAGTAGAATTTTCACAAGGCGTGCAAGTTAATGCCATGATCTAAGTTATTTACTGATTTTTTGGCGGCGAGGTTCAATGGCTGAAATTCTAAGGTGAGCAGCTTTATCTTTACTGGAATGACGCCAGTTTTCCAGAGACTTGTTATTGTGTAAGCTCGGAATTTTCTGGCTGGTCGGGATATCCTTCATTGTTTTGATCGTAATCATATTCTGACTTTGCACCTGATGGTAGTTGAGTATTGGTCAAAGCTTTGAGCGATCGCAGTTCTGCTTCTAAACTTTGCAATCGTTCTAGAAGTTGTTGATTTTGCTCGAGCAAACCTTGAGATTTGCTACTGAGATAGGGGTCATTTTCCCACCAATTGATTCCCATTTCCCGCGCTTTATCAACTGAAGAAATTAACAAGCGAATACGGATATGGAGAAGTTCGGTGGTGGCGATGGATACGGAAATATCACCAGCAATCACAATTCCCTTATCTAAAACTCTTTCGAGGATATCCGCTAAGGTAGAACCTTGAGTGGATGTAGTAATCGCTCGACTGGAGTTTGTCTGGGGACGTGTCGGAAGGATAGAGGAAGTCACGATTAGTTTGACTCAAAAAGGGTGAAAAAACGGTCTTGCTTATTGAGCAAGTTTTTTTGTAACAGAGAACTTAGCGCCGTTTCTGCTTGATTGCGGCTGATGTTTAATGCCTTGCGAATTTCAGTTACGTCGGCAGTTTTTTTCTGTTGCAGGTAGCGGTAAATTTCTGGTTCGTGAGGAACTAAATTTTCTGAAGAAACGGTTTCTGAATCTGGCAAACTAGGTGCAACAGCAAGGTCGATCGATTCGATTTCGATTTTGTTGAGGAGTTCCCAGAAAATAGTGGTAGCTTCGCTGAGCGATAAATTGGTACGCGAAAATAACACGTCAGCACAAATATCGCGGAAATCCGCATTGGATGGCTTAGCGAGGATTTCGTGTTCTCCACAGACTTTACCAATCATCAAACAAGACCGCAAACCAGAAGTTTTTTCTGCCCCTGTTTGCAAACGAAATGTTTTGACTAGCCGCACGATTAATAAAGCATCTTCTCGACTAATTCCCGTTTTTTGCACCAGGATTTCGGTTTGGGTCAACTCATCCGGTTCGGGCATATTAATGGTTACCAACCGATCCATTAAAGCATCCTGAGTTGAGTGGACGCCGCAATATTCTTCGGGATTGGATGTAAAAATAGCCCGAAAATGGGGATGAACGTGAAGATATTCCGGTTGATTGCTGCTGGGAGGTAAAGTGAGAATTTTTTCCTCTAGCGCAGAAAGTAAAACGTTGTTTACTTCCGGTCGGGAACGGTTGAATTCGTCATAAACTAAGCTGAATCCTTCCCGACAAGCCATTGTCAGTCGGGAATCTACCCAATTTTGCTTCAGCTCGTCTTCAACTTTGACAACGTTATGAATATAATTGTCTAGGAGTTTTTTATGGGTGTAACCGGATTGACTGCCAATCAAGTCGGCACTTGTAAATTCGTCATCTCCGAAAACTAACATGATCGGTCTGGCTAGGCAGTTGGCCAGGTGCATCGCTAGGGTGGTTTTACCTGTCCCCGCAGGCCCCCGCAGGTGAACCGAGAAACCGGATTGCAGGTAACGCAGTGCGCGAGTGGCTACTTTCTGAATGGAAGGTGTAGCGACAAACTGACCTGGACGAACGCGCAGAACTGCTCTTTTATTATTGATTTGATCGACAGTCATAGTTTAGAACAAGATAAGGTACGAGTATTGAGTTAGCCCGGTTGTGAATTGTGAATTTATGTGCTATCGTCTTAATACAGCTACACAATCACTAGGCTAAAAAGTTTGAAACAGCTTTTAACGGCGGTGAGACTAATCGTTGCTGCCTGTGGAGGGTAAAGAAGAGATTCTCCCGTAGAAGCAGGAAGCCCGAATCCGTAAGGTCGGGAATTGTGCCTCTAGACTGAGTTTTAGGCACTCAGTAGTTGCACAGAATGTCATTGTTTAAAACCTAAAACTCATTGTTGTTTTTGATTACTAACCCCCCGGTCTTACTAGAAAAAACAGCTAGCAGATTAGGGGGTTTTATATTGGAAATCGAGATTTCTCCGCAGCAACTTATGTAGTTGATTAGTTAAATCAATTCTTGGGCTGCTTTGGTGAAGTCTTTACTTGCTTTGCAGAAGTAGTAGGAATTCCAAAAATACTGATAAACAGATCCCGGCGGAATTGACGTAGCTGCTGGTTTTGTTCCTTGGCTTGAGTCATCCGTTGTTGATGGGTAGCCGTTAAAAAATCGCGACTATTTTGCTGCAATTCTTGGTAGAATTTATCCAAATTTGCAGCTTGTTTTTGAGCTTCATCCATCCGTTTTAGATGGGTAGCTGTTAAGAAGTCGCGATTTTCTTGTTGTAAATTTTGATGGAATTTAAACAGTTCTTCCGCTTGCTTTTTAGCTTGGGCGTGTCTTTGTGTTGTGGTATCCGACAGAAATGTTTGAGTCTCTTTAAATAGTTGAGCCACTTCCTCAGCTATTGAACGATGCTCCTGCCGGATTTTTTCCATTAAAGCCGTCATGAGGTTCTCCGCAATAATGCTAAATAACCGTTATTAAACCACACTCGCTGGTTGGGAGCATTCCGGCGACTGTGGTTAAAAGGAACTTCTGCTTTTCTCGCGCCTCGATCGTATAAACGCGGTAATTACGAATCATTGGAAACAAAAGAAAAGCAGAAGGTTTACCAGAATTTAAGATGTTCTCAACCTTGAGATTGTAGAATCAACTCAATTCTTAAGCAGCGGGCATAGCAGCTGATTGAGTTAGACCAACGGCTTCAGCATACTTCAGATAAGTTTCTACAGAAGCGATTACGACACGAGCTTCGATAGCCAACAATTCAATACCGACTAGAGATACACGAGCCCAAGCATCTACAACAATACCTTTATCAAGGATGCGATCGATAACTTCAGCTAAGCTAGAGGAAGAATTGGTTTTTTCTACAGCCATTGTTTTGTACCTTTACTCATTGTTGTTGTTGTTTTTGTCGGTGCGAGGCGTTTGTCTTTGCCTTTGCTTTCGACACTATGAATCTATCAATTATTTTTGGGGTTGTAAATACCTCGCCCAAAATAGATTATTAACAAGTGTAAATATCATCTACGTATAATTACTATTAACCCTTAATCAATTGAGGGTTTACCGCTGATGTGGCGGTAAACCCTTTCAGGAAATATGTGTGGATTCGCTTTCACAATCATGACTACCGTTGACCTTGTGCATAAAATATGATAATATACTTTTCTGTTTGTTTTAGCAGAGCAAAATTGCCTTAATTACAAATATATCTCTTACTTACAAAAACTAAAATAATATCTCAGCACTGGCTCGACAGTCAGTGTTGTATTTAAGTGATTGGTAATAATTATAAATGTGGGCGCTTTAAGCCACTAAGACTGTTCCAGAAATGCAGTAGATCGTATTGTGGTCGAAATCTTGTCAGTTAAAGGGAGTTTAATCTATTTATATAGTCTGAAAAATATAATTGCTCGCTCACGGGCCAATAATTTTTAAGATCTAGTTCGGTTGGAGTAGTATAAAATATCACGTTTTTCAAGACGGATTTTCGATTAACGGCATCATCCTCTGAGTGGTATTTCAGGAGTGCAGCTCAATCATCAGCAATCAACCGAACTCGATCTCTACTTAGTACACTGGTGTGGGAATTAACCTTTGACGACGCGGTTTTCAAATTCTGCGCGGGTTTCTTCCACTATTTCCAGGGCAAACTGATAGATATTGCTATGCTCTTGCTTCAGCCAAGCTAAGAGGCGCGACAGTTGCGCGTTTCGCAAATCTAGGTCTGTCTGAAAAATGATGGAAGCCGCGAGAGCTTGTGCATACTGGTGAGCATGGCCTTGCTCGACAAACTTATCGCTCAGGGCGTTTAGTGCTTTCTGCCGAACGGGATCTGGTGTGGTTTCTGAAGGCATAGTTTTTGGATGAAACATCTTAAGATCATCGTATTGCACCACCCTGGTGACCCAGTATTGGCATCGTTACTGAAATTTGTCCGCACTAATTTAGGTGCTAGTTAATTAATTACGGATATCCCAGCACTAGACTACTTATTTTATTGGTGGGCCTTGGTCACTTGCAGGGCGATCGCATCTGGTTTTGACTTGACAAAATATCATATCTGTGTTTTATGTATTAACTAATGCTCTAGACCATTAAATAAATATAAGGACGCAACAGGGCGTGGAGTTGAGACGATCGCACCTGGGGGACAATCGTCTCAACTCCAGCCGTTAAGTCAGGCATATATAGTATGCGATCGATAATCTGACGCCGGGAAGTGAGTAAATGGAGTACTGTATTGAGATATTATTCTGCTTTAGAAAGAATCAAATTCAGTACATTTAACTCATTAGAAGTTAATAGATACTTATCGGTAAAAATCTTTTCCCTCATTTCTTCTAAACTGTAACTTCTAAAGACCACAAAGGGAAAATCTCTATACTTGTGACCGATAGGCAGAGTTTTATCGGCTGGATACAGGTGGTGAATATAGGTAGCGAGAATATCTCGAAATCTTTCGTCTTCTCCTTCTTCCAGTTCGTCGGCAAAATATTTACTCATTGCTTCACCACTGGTAAAGGTAAATAACGGTAAGGCATAATATTGGTCAAGACGCTGGCTGTTTTGCGCTAAAAACTGGGTTTTATCTCTGGAATCGCGGAGTTTATCTACTAATTCTATAGCATTTTTGATTGCCGATCGCAACCGTTCTGGGTAATCGCAACTGAGCTGAATTGCCCGCATTTTATTCACCAGTTCTTTTGTAGCGTGGGTTGCTATTTCCATCAGCCGCATTTCGTAAGTTTCTTCTAATCTTTGTTCGGCAATTGGTACTACTAGCAAGCTACCATTAATATGACCGTATTGGATGTTGCCAAAGTTGAGTAACTTATCAAATCCATTGGCTATTAAATCTGAAAATTCGGCATTAAAAACTTCTCTTAATTCCAAATAGGGATAATTTTTAGATACAGCAGAAACCCGGTTTCTTGGAGAAACCGGGTTTCTAGGGTTTCTTGGAGAAACCGGGTTTCTAGGGTTTCTTGGAGAAACCGGGTTTCTAGAATTTAACACAAACTCGGCGCGACTGAGTAATTGCTCTAAACTTGTATAAACTTCTTGCAAAAGTTTGTGACTGGGAAGTCTGCGGTGTTCGTTTTTAAGGTCTTTGATCAGATTAGCCATTTGTCCGCTAAAAGTTTGACCCGCCGCCGATACGGACTTTCCACCGATGGGAATCATCAAAAAGTTTGACCGACCGAGTTGTCCGTAACCCTTAATGCGGGTCATTACACAAGTTTTGATAATTAGCAAGATATTTAATAAATTAATAACGCTTTCTCGCAAGGAAAGTTGTTTGTCATCAGCGGAATAGATGGCGCGATCGCACAAATAAAATATCAGTTCTTTTTCTTTGTCATCCAGCGTTTTTTCTTCGCCATTTTCGATATAACTACCGCGACCTCTGTAAATAACTTGTATGATTTCCATCAGGTTACTTTCCACTCGAAAACGAGGAATTTCCACCAAGATATGTTTCGCCTTGGGAAACGATAAACCCCGACTCGCTGAGGAAGTCATAAAAATAACTTTTACCCGATTTTTGAACTGATGTATCTTTTGTTTATCATGCTCGGAAAGGTTGGCGTGTATTTCCAGATAATCTTTATTTTTGACAAACTCTCCCCGCTGCTTTTCGATTTTTTCAATTAATTCTTGCAATTTGCGCTTATCTTGGATGTATACTAGAATTTGACCTGCATCCGCTCGTTTCCAGAGAGCGTTGATATCATCAACAATTTGCGATCGCACAGTATTTTTCAGATCATCTCTTTTCTCAGCAAAAGTATCTTCGTCAAATTTGATCGACTCGACAAATACCTTATATGTAACAGTCAAACTGCTGGCTGGATAAGAGTTCGCGTTGATCGTAAGTGCTGATGCTTTTTTAAACTCAAATTCCTGTGACCAAAGTGGCTCATTTGCTTGTGAAGACGCACGCCTAAAGAATATTTTATCAGGTTCTGGTGATGTTTCAGATAAATGCTGCTGGATGACATCTTTGTCAACGATCGAAGCATCAGCGACAATAACTTTAGTGTTAAAACCATGCTTTGAATCCGCTAACTCATAACGCTTCAAAATCCGGCTGATTCCATTTAAAAACTCAACGCCGCTATCATCGCCAGTGATTTCGTCTATCATAATGAATAAATGCTTGATTCGCGCCGAAATTTTTCTCATTTCAGCAGGAATAACGTTACCATCGCGGGTGTTATAAGCACTTTTGAAGATATTTTCAAAATATTCCAAAGTATTTTTGCCATTGGCGGTTATCCTTAAAGATTGGATACAAGCTGTGGCGACAATATTATTAGATATTTCGCATTCGATCGCTGTATGTATTGCTTCGCAAAGACAGGATAAAACTCCCTTGCTTTTGGGATTTGTGGCGACAATTTCGTCTTCACTTTGTCTCTGAAGTGCTTGCTGGCGCGAAGGTTGGCGTTGAATTGCTTGACTGGCGTCCAGAAAATGAACAGTTTTTTTGCTAAAATCACCCTGACGTTTATGGGAATGATAGTTGACGACACAACGCGGAAAGTTATCGGCGATGAGTTGGGAGTTGGTGTTGATGCAAAATATTTCATCATTTAAATTACCAGTTTCTGCGTCTTTGAATTTTTCGATAATGTCCAAATTGACTTGTTTCCTGGGACTGACGTAGAAGAAAAGAAAACCTTCATGTTTGCGCTGTTTCAGAAATTCTACAATTGCTGTAGTTTTGCCAATTCCTGGATTTCCAGTTAAGAATAAATAAGTGCGATCGCTATTGAGCGCTGTTTTTATTAATTCAGCGTGAGGTTCCCTTAATTCTAATGTCGAACTGAAGTTATCGATCTTTTCGGTATGCGGTATAACAGTTGTACGATCGCTCGGTATTTCTAATAGCTGCTTGACAAAATTTCTGCCGTTTTGGAAACTGCGACCTGCATTTAACTGGATAATATTTAAAACTTCATTTCGCGCTCGATCGATCTCCTGTTCTCTTGGTTCATTCCTGTAAATCTGCGAACAGGTTCTCAGTACATCTAAGTTTTCGGGACGGAGGGACATCGCGCTGATACCGCGATCGCTATATCCCACCACATTAAACACCACCGATGCGGGATTATTCAGGATACCAGTTTGGCATAAAAATTCATAAAAACTGCGAGCGTAAGAACCTGCTTGAATTAACTTAGCACTTTCTTTATCCTCCCGCTTGAAAGCAGTAAAATACCGCGTCAAATTCTCCCCAAAATCAAAACCTAAATTATCGGTAGCACCTGTGTCTATCCGCAACTTAGAAAAAACACTTTTTGAGCGTAAATAGCTAATCTCCCTTCGCAACAAACGCCGCTGATTTTGCATATCTTTATCTTCAAAATCCAAGAGGTCTTTAGCTGACTTGACAGAAAAGATAGATAAGTCAATGGCAATAATTCTAAATTCCTGCTTACAACGCAACAAAATCAGGGTGTCTGCTTTCAAAAACTCACCCTTTTGTTTGTAGCGATCGATGTATATGTTCAGGTTATTTATATTTATATAGTTACCCAACTGCGACAATAAATCTGTATATTCTTGTTCCTCACTTTTCGGATAAGTTTTGATGCTGTTAGCATCGCCAAAACTGCACTGGTAGTACAAAATTTCGATATGCGATCGGTTGGTGTTATTCCATCGAGTAGATTTAATGTACTCCCCAAAAAAATTCAATCCAGACAGAAAACCTTTCTGCAATAAATACAAACACCATTTTTCAATTATTTGGATATCCTTCTGACTGATTACTTGTTCTTCACTCAGTATCCGCTGAAGCATTTTAGGAAATTGCAAGTGTTGCAAATCGCGTTGATACAAGTTACCGAAATTATGCTTGATTTGGTGATGTTGTATATAAGCAAGAATCCCGGTATTAAACCCTACTTCAAATAAACGACCCAAGTTTGCAGCAATCATTTTGCACTCCTGTTATACGTTGATGAGATCTTGTCGTATTTTTAGTCCGCCTGGGGTTCAAACCCCAGGCGGACTATCCATTTAAAACCCCCCTAACTTCGGTCAAAAATGCCAACGAGTTAAAATTAACCTCCCCTCTCATATGCTGAAAAACAGATAACTTACTAAACGATTCCTCACCGATGATGTTCTCATAAGGATCCAGTTTTAAACTGATGTCGCTAGTTTTCTCGAATCGGGAAAAGTGAAAAAGTGTTAGATATTGTAAAATATCATTTTTCAGCGGACTATCATCGTTAATCAACCCCGATCGAATGTCTCGATCGTCAAGAACGCCGGGATAAATGTTCAACAAAGTTGAGTAGGAAATCACGCCGTTGTAAAAGCGATCGTCTCCTTGACCTACACTAATCCCATTAAACAAATTGAAAAACACTACCGCTTGCTGCGCGGAATCTTGCGCCACATTCAACAATTCGGTTGTGTTCTGGATATAAAAAGAAGTTGCTTTAGATTTTTCCGATTTTCGCACATAGTATTTATCAAAAAATACCGGATATATCTTGATGTCGTCGCGGTTTCCCTTCAAATCCTCGATCAATGCAGGGGACATAAAGTAGAGTCGATCGTCATTCTCACTTTGCGTTATATTCAGGTTACTCGTAAAAGGTGCTTGTGCGACATACAAAAAGTGTCGGTATTCCAGATCGTAAAGATTCTTCACCGTGTCTCTAATAATCGCCGGGTTTCGATACAAACTTTTGTTCTTATAATTATCAGAAAACGTTTTGAGAATCTGCAACCGAATAGCACCATCTTCTTGGCGCTTGACGCCGATCGCTTCTCCCACCAAATTAGATCTTCTATTTTCGCGATTTCTGTTACCTGTCCTGGCGTCGCTTTCCAAACTGGAAACAACAATAATCGCTAACTTATCCAGCGTTGGAGTATGTGAATTATCGGTAAATCGAAACTTTTTCGGTAAGACGGAGTACAAAGAGTTAAGACCGTTCCTAACTCTGTGAGTGTCCGCATTCCGAACGCGAAAACCTTGGGAATTACACCGATGTTGCTCGTTCAATAGATGAGACAATACTTTCGATAGATGCGCCATAAACTTTTCTGAGGGTGCGCGGTTATTGTGAGTTCCCTCGTGCAATCTTACCATCGGAATAAACAACCTTTTTTTGGTTGCATCTAGCAATATCTTCAGGCAAATATAAGCCAACAAAGAAATGGTAAAGCGATAAACAAAAGCTTGGTTAGGATTCAATCCATTTTCGTCGTCTAAGCGGCGGTTGTTATAGCGAAACAATATCAACTTATTATCTTCCATAAAATTACGTTGATACGCTTCGATACAACTATGGGGAACCCACATCACTGGTAAAGCATTAACACCTGTGATATCGTATTGCATCGAAAATTGTTGGCGTTCTTCAGTGGAAAAATAGCGGATATCTTCAATAGTAATACTAGCAGGTAACTGACAAAGAGCATTTCGTTCGACGTGCATTTCGTCAATCGAAATGTATCTCAGACATTCTTTGGGATTGCGTCCTACAACTTCTCTGAAGAAAATCCCGTTGAAAATTTGGTTTGTGTCGTTTTCCAGGATACCTCTTCTCACACTAATCTGGATTGGATAGGTTCTCCTTGGTAAAATAGTTTGTCTGTCTAGAAAGTCTTTCAGTAGTTCCCTTAGTCTATTTATTTTCTCTCGGATATTATATTCATTGAAACCTCGAACGATCGCACTCAAGCGTCTGTTTTTTATCTCTTCATTATTACCCTGAAAATCTGACAGTATTCTTTCAAAAGCGATGATAGGGTTATAATTTAGGTCGTCATTAGGATTGTAATCATCTAAGTTCGGGTTATTGCACGCAAAGACAAAGAAGTACAAAAAGGCAAGTTTTAATACCTTTGCTCCGAAGTTGTTAGGATTTCTTTCCCTCTCCTGACGATGCTCATCACTTTCTGGGTCAAGCAGTTTGAGATTATAATCAAAAACTTCATCACCCCCGCTTGCTTCAACTGGATTACCAAACTTCATTTTGAAGCCAAAAATAAATTGGCGTTCTCCCTCGTTAGTGTTTGTACTTTCTCCCAAATTACCTGTTACAATGGGAATGATGGGAAGAGAGTCTAATACTTCCGATCGCGCAAACACATCTTTGTAATTAATCGGCGCTCCAGCATAATTCACATCATAATAACTATCTGCTCTGTCCTGATTAAGAAAATCTTCTATTAACCTGAGACGTCGAATCAAATCTTGCAAATAAATATAGCCAACGCTGTTGTTATTATCGATGTTATCTCTAATATATTCCAAGTACCTTATCTTCGCTTCTTTCTTGAGTTTACCCAAAGTTTCTGTATCTACAATTCGCTTCAGGCGATTGAAGTCAGAGCGATCGTCTTCTATCTGACCTTGAATGCGATCGAACAGTTCTTCCCGATCGGATTGGCTGTCAAAACTAACTCGATCGTCAATATGATTTGACAATCCATCCTGCAAATATTCTGGAAATCGATCGATCTCCCTTACAGTAATAGTAAGTTTGTGAAACTTTAGCAGCGAAGCACTCCCCGGACGGTTGCGATCGACACAAAGTTTCTGCTTTAGTAAATCAGCAGAAGGTCTGTTAAAATTATAAGTAAAACCCAACCTACTTGAATTTCCCTGGAAAGATGTCAAAGGAGTAACTAAGCTAGCAACAAACTCCTCAATCGAGCTATTTTGCCCTAAACTAGATTCTAGTTGCTCTTGCAAACAATCTCTGATTTCTCGAATCAAATTGCGAAAAATTTCTTGGAATTCCTGAGTAAAATGGATGGTAGCAGAACGAACACCGTGAGGAGATGAGAGAGGATTTTGCACCTGTAAAGCAGCGACCTGACTGGCTACAGTGTCAATATCGATCGACAGCCGCTGACCGTTTTCTGATAAGCGAAACGAATTCTGACCTCTTAAACATTGTAAAATTTTTTGTAGTAAATCCCTGTAGTCTACATAGATCGGATCGTTGTCACCCTGTTCTAAAATGTTCATATTTAGCTTGCTTTGGCTGATTTTATTTACATTCAATCACTAGAGGTGAATGTCAGTCAATGGCTCAAGTTGTTAAATCAGCTACATAAGCATACTGAGAAACCGGGTTTCTTACCACATCTTTAGCTGTGAAACCCACGATTTTTCACAGAAACCCGGTTTCTTAATCTTTCGCTGTGAAACCCACGATTTTTCACAGAAACCCGGTTTCTTACCACATCTTTAGCTGTGAAACCCACGATTTTTCACAGAAACCCGGTTTCTTACCACATCTTTAGCTGTGAAACCCACGATTTTTCACAGAAACCCGGTTTCTTAATCTTTAGCTGTGAAACCCACGATTTTTCACAGAAACCCGGTTTCTTACCACATCTTTAGCTGTGAAACCCACGATTTTTCACAGAAACCGGCTTTCTTGGCGTGATTCCTAAATATTTAAAGTTTTCTATCAGAAGTGAGAACCACAAACCTGCGAATAGCTGTACCGTTACAATAAAGAGCTAGCAAGTCATTTATGCAGATTAATACTCCAGATTGGGTCAAACACGCCGTTTTCTACCAGATTTTTCCAGACCGCTTTGCCAGAAGCAAGCAACCTCACAAGCGCCTGTTAAAGAATGCCTCTTGGGAAGCTTGGGACGATATGCCAACTCTACAAGGCTACAAAGGCGGCGATTTGTGGGGTGTAATGGAACAACTCGATTATTTGCAGGATTTGGGGATTAACGCGATTTATTTTACCCCCATTTTTCAATCGGCTAGCAATCATCGTTACCACACTCACGATTATTACCTCGTCGATCCGATGTTGGGCGGAAATTCTGCTTTTAAAGAATTGCTAGATGCCGCCCACAAAAGGAATATTAAAGTTGTTCTGGACGGGGTATTTAATCATGCCAGTCGCGGCTTTTTCTTTTTCCACGACATCCTTGAAAATGGCCCCCATTCCCCTTGGTTAGATTGGTTTAAAATCCAGGGTTGGCCTTTATCTGCCTATGATGGGAGTAAACCGGCTAATTATATTGGTTGGGCTGGCAATCGGGCGCTACCGGAATTCAATCACGAAAATCCCGAAGTGCGGGAATATATTATGGAAATTGCCGAATATTGGATTAAATTCGGTATTGATGGTTGGCGTTTAGATGTGCCGTTCGAGATTAAAGTGCCTGGTTTTTGGCAGGAGTTTCGCGATCGCGTCAAAGCCATCAATCCAGAAGCCTACATCGTCGGCGAAGTTTGGGGAGACTCCCGCCAGTGGTTGGATGGAACTCAATTTGATGGCGTGATGAATTACCTATTTGCCGCACCGACGATCGCATTCACAGCAGGCGATCGCGTTGACATCGAACAAGTCCAAGACCGTTCCTACCAGCCTTACCCGCCCCTATTTGCCAAAGAATACGGCGAAAAAATTCAGCACGTATTGCAACTGTACCCTTGGGACATCCAACTCACCCAACTTAACTTATTAGCCAGTCACGATACAGCGCGGTTGCTTTCCATCGCCAAAGACGACAAACCCAGCGTCGAATTAGCAACATTGCTACTGATGACATATCCCGGTGCGCCCAGCATTTACTACGGCGATGAAGTTAGCTTACCGGGTAAATTAGATCCCGACTCTCGGCGCGGCTTTCCTATGGAAGCCCACTGGGATATTTACGTACTCAAATATCACCAAAAACTGATTGCCTTACGTCACAAATACCCCGCCCTCCGCACCGGTTCCTACAACATTTTGTATGCAGAAGGAACGGTTTATGTGTTCGATCGCATTTTGGGAAATGAGGAATTAATTATTGCCGTTAACATTGGCACTGCTTCCGGAAATGCCAGTTTTGAAGTAACTGGTTTGCAAACTAAACCCAACTTGCTATTGTACGGCGAAGCCGAAATATCTTGGAGCAACGACGAAGAAAAACCCGATCGACTCACATTGACTCTTCCCCCTCGAACAGGCTGTATCCTTGGCCCAAATTATTAACACAGTAGAGTGCGTCAGATAGCAGAATTTTGGATTTTATCCCTAATTTTATCGCTAGTCACGCACCCTACCTTATCTAACTGATATCATCTCCGGTAGCATCGGTTGCATAAAAAATCCCTTTCTTATCTGCGTTTATCTGCGTTTATCTGCCTACATCTGCGGTAGGAATTTAACCACTGATTCTCACAGATAATCTTGAGCATCACTCATATACTACCAATGCCACCGGACATAATATGAACTGGAAAGGTGCGTTACCGTTTTACCTAACGCACCCCACTCAATATTGCGGAACCAATACGGTATCGATAACGTGAATAACACCATTGTCAGCTTCGATATCGGATTTCACAACTGTAGCATCACCCACCTTCACCCCATGAGAAGTATCAATCTTGAGGTCTGAACCTTCAAAAGTAGTAGCCTTGTCCAGATTCATCACATCTTTAGACATCACTTTGCCTTCCACGACATGATAAGTCAGAATCTTTGTTAATTGAGGAATATCACCCAGAAGTTTGTCGATAGTTCCTGTTGGTAGCTGGGCAAAAGCTTCATCGGTCGGCGCAAATACAGTGAAAGGGCCAGTACTTTTGAGCGTATCTACCAAACCAGCTGCCTTAACCGCCTCTACCAAAGTATTGAAAGAACCGTTTCTAACGGCGGTATCTACAATGTCTGCCATGTCTTTTACCTGTTTAATAAATTTTGGAATTAATACAAGTCTTGGTGTACTTAATGACCGGCAACTAATGCAGGCATCAACACGGTATCGATAACGTGAATAACGCCGTTGTCTGCGAGAATATCTTGTTGAAGCACTTTGGCATCATTCACTTTAACGCCGTCTGAGTTATCAATTGCGATTATCGAACCCTCAAGCGTAGGAGCTTCATCTATCTGAAGGAGGTCATCAGACCTAACATCTCCAGGGACGACATGATATGCCACAATTTTTTTCAGCTTGGGGATATCTTCCATCCAGGAAGCGATGGTGGTAGCTGGAATTTTGGCAAACGCTTCATCGGTGGGTGCAAAAACTGCCAAGGAGCCAGGACTCTTGAGAGCGTCTAACAAACCAGCAGCTTCCACTACAGTCAGCAAAGTTTTGAAAGAACCCGCGCTAGCAGCAGTCTCAACTAAATCAGCCATGTGTTTTCCTCTTATAAGTTATGTAATTAATCAATAGCAATAGGAAAACTCATGCTGCATCTTTCAAGAGTTTGAGATAAGAATATCTAATCCGTTCGAGTGGGAGAGTGGGGAAGCAGGGGAGCGGGGTCGTGGGGGAGCGAAAGAATTAATTTTTGACTTTTGACTTTTGACTTTTGACTTTTGACTTTTGACTTTCCTTATGGCTCAACTGCTGGCAACAATGCCCCGCTGTCGCAGCTGCTGCATGAAAAAGTCTTCCAGTGAGGGGCGGGCTAAATTTAAAGAAATTATTTGTGCCTG
This sequence comes from Aerosakkonema sp. BLCC-F183, assembly GCF_041929145.1. Classification (NCBI taxonomy): domain Bacteria; kingdom Bacillati; phylum Cyanobacteriota; class Cyanophyceae; order Aerosakkonematales; family Aerosakkonemataceae; genus Aerosakkonema; species Aerosakkonema sp. BLCC-F183. The sequence goes on from NZ_JBHFNU010000035.1 coordinate 38,102, forward strand.
CATCGCGTTTATACTGGCGACAAAATCCTGTAATTCGCCCTGTAAATGACCTTTCCAGCTGCTTTCTTCAAACTCTAAGTCTGGTATCCATTTTTTAAGAACTTCCGAGTTACCGCCTTTGCCTTTGACGTAATATAGGTCTGCGGTGCCTAGCAGTTCATCCAAAGAGCCGATGCAAATTAATTCGCCTTGGGCTAATATGGCGATGCGATCGCAGATCATCTCCACATCCGAGAGTACGTGACTGTTGAAAAAAATCGTCTTCCCCTGTTGTTTGAGCGATAAAATAATCTCGCGGATTTGGTAGCGCCCCATCGGATCGAGTCCTGACATCGGCTCATCCAGAAACACCAATTCCGGATCGTTGATTAATGCTTGCGCCATACCAACACGTTGCATCATCCCTTTGGAATATTGGCGCAATTGTTTTTTCTTAGCAGCTGACTGGGCAAGTCCTACCATATCTAACAGTAGGGGGATGCGCTCTTTTTGCACAGACTCCGGGATTTCAAATAATCCGGCTATCATCTGTAAAAATTCCCAGCCGGTGAGGTTGTCGTAATAATAGGCATTTTCTGGCAGATAGCCGATGCGTTGCTTGACGGTGCGATCGCCCAACGGCTCTCCCAAAATTGTCGCACGTCCGGAAGTCGGACGCACAATACCCAGCAGCGTTTTGAGCAGTGTAGTTTTTCCCGCGCCATTTTGACCCAAAAGCCCAAATGTTTCGCCTTTATAGACCGTAAGGGTACAGTTTTTCAGCGATTCGATTTTCTGGTTAAGCCAGAAGCCAGTAAGGTACGTTTTGCTTAGCTCATAGGTTTGCACGACCGGCTCGCGTTCAAGGACAATGGCTTCTTCTTGGGTATCTTCAACGAAAGTCATATTAGTTCGGCTATATGGGGTAACGGAGTCTGATGATTCATTATTTTGCAACATCGTCTTTCCGATAATACGGGACAATTGCCAGCGTTGCTCGCCTCCAGTTAAAATTTCAGCATTCAAGGTGCGATCGTACCAACATCTAATTTGACTTATTTTTAGATAATTTTTACCATCTTTCGCCATGAATAGCAACCAAATTCGGCAACAATTTCTTTCGTTTTATGCTGCTAGAGGTCATCAAATTTTACCCACAGAATCTTTGGTTGCTAAATCTCCCGATTTAATGTTCCAAACTAATCTTTGGACATTGCCATTTCATCCAATTTCTCTGGGACAGCGATACTCGCCATCAAGTCATTCTACAATTTTACAAAAGTATATTTCTCCAAATCTGACTGTTCTCACCGAGCGCCATCTTACCTTTTTCGAGAGCTTGGGTAATTGCGGCAACTACACTCAAGCACAGGCATTAAGTTGGGCTTGGGAACTTTGCACGGAAGTTTATCAACTGCCACCAGAGCGATTGGTAGTAAGTGTACGTATAAATGATACTGAAACCTTTGCCATCTGGCGCGATCGCATAGGCGTACCCGAACACCGAATTATTTTCAGCAACCAGAATTTTTGGCGCACTCGTCCGCACGGTCACTGCGGTCGCTACACCCGCATTCACTACGATTTTTACCCAGAACGAGGCTATCAATCGGTTGCATCACAAGAGGATATCCAATTTCAATCTAAAGATAAAGAATACTACGATCGCCCGGACACACTTCATTACCTTTTACCAGAGGAAGATTTGCGATTTCTCAGCTTTTACAATCTGGTTTTGATGGAATTTGATACCGAGAAGTATGTCAATAAGCTTATGCCACTTCAGCATAATTATATAGATGCGGGTCTGGCTGTAGAAAAGCTAGCAGTTATTCTTCAAAAAGTATCTAGCTTCTATGAGACTGACTTAATATTTCCCATCATTACAACTGTTGCTGAAGTTGCTGGAGTTGATTACGATCGAGCGGATGGCTGGACTAAGATTTGTTTGAAAGTGATTGCCGATCAAATACGTGCAGCTGTGTACTTGAGCGCCGATTGTATCCCTAAACCGCCACATTTCTGGAGCCATCCTATCCGTAAGCAAATTAAAATATGGTTAATGCGTGTGGTATTGCACGCACAACTGTTAGGCATTGAACATCTTTTTGTGGAATTGCCGATCGCTACTACCATCACTTTAGGAGAAAAATTTTATCCCCTTTTGCGACAACAGCAAAATGAAATTACCGCCTTCCTAAAAGACGAAGAATCTTACTGTTGGAAACAACTTCAAACCGAGCGGGAAAAAGGTATTGTTACTGGCCAAATGCTTTATCAATTTTTCCACACCTACGATTGCTCTGTAAAAGAGATTCAAAGATGGGCTAATCAGCAAAGTTTGACTCTTGATTTTTCAGAATACAATGCTATTTTAGGGCCAGAGATTGATTGAATTTTATCCAAAATGCAGTAAGCTCGTCCGAGAAAATGTCAGCCAATGAATTTTTACACTTGGTTTGGCTAATACTAGAGCGTCATTCCAGTAAAAGAGGTTCATAAAAGCAAGAAAGTGCGATCCTTCTTCTAAACACCTAAAAAATTCTGAATAGCCTCAAAATATAAATCCATTCCCAGTACCATCAAATTGTTGTGACCCGCTTTAGAAATCAGCAATATCTCTTTGTCCTGTGCAGCAGAAGAACGATGTAATTCCAGCGCATCTTCTACCGGAATCAACACATCATTTTGACCGTGGATAATGAGAGTTCGTGTAGTAATTTGGCTCAATTTGAAGGCGTTGCGACAGCCATCGCGCTCTTCCTCTGCTCTTTTAATCTTGACTCCGAAGCGGGATAACAGCGCGAAAGTATCTGCAAAGCCGCTCTCAATAATCAGTCCTGCCAATCGATCGCCTGCATACCTCGCCACTTCGATCGCAGCAGCACTGCCAAGACTTCTACCCATAACATAAAACTGCTTTGGACTCAAGTAATGAGACTGGAAAATCTCACCAACCGCATCGAACACAGTCACAGCATCACTCAACAAATTGCTAGCTGTAGGCTTCCCGTCGCTCGATCCATATCCACGATAATCCATCACCAGCAGAGTGATGCCTAAGTCCACATAGATCTGTGCCAGTTCATCATAATCAGCAGCAATTTCCCCATTACCGTGAAAATAAAGGATTGCTGGCGAATCGGTAGATGCTGGGTGCAATCTTCCCGTGACGGCGACACCGGGTTCAACCTCCACAGCAACCGGGTAGACAGCTGGAATGTTCGAGGGTAAGTTGTAATCTCGTCTGGGATGGAAGATTACCTGCAATATATCAGGGCGATCGAGAATAGGATGAGTCATGTTAGGCCATTATTTCCAGTCGGACATAAAATCGAAAAGGATTTGCGGAAAATTGAGAGGCAACAAATGGAACGCAAAAAAATCGTGGCAATTATCACCGGCGCAATTTCCTTAATTCTAGCGATCGCCTACCTATTCCTTGTGCAACTGCTAGATTTTCGCGGCCCAATGCAACCCGCACCCCTCAGCCAGCTACCAACAGTAGCAGAATATATTTGCTGAACTACTCCGGCTATGCCTAAAGCATAGCCGGAGCTTCCAACTTCGCGGGGAACAGCGTCCAGCAAAACAGAAGTTTTACCACTCCGACTAGCATAAGCTCAGGCTTGATTGAGCAGAGGGAATTTTTAGATATTCACGACCCAGGTTAAGTAGATCGGCATAATTAAACGTAGATTTTGTTAGGCACAGGCGATAATTTCAACACTTTCAAGCAATAATTAAGTTCGGGTGCCCTAACCCACCATTCCACATATCTGTAACATATACAAACATTTTCCATTATCAACCTGAAAGACCCCTTAATTTTGGTTAATTTCTTCTTTAGCAGCATATCAACTTACATCCTATAAGTCGATATGCTGCTTTTTTATAACTAAACTCTACTGCCCTCCAGAGGAACTGCCTTTGTAGACTCCAAGTGAGTAGCCTTAATCATATGATAGGCAACCATTAGCTGTGTCAGCGCCAGGGGATAACTTTCCAGAGTTTCCCCAGTTGTACCGATCAGCTTCCCAAGTTCTGGGTTGCCTTCTCGGCTACAGAAAGACAATAAGTCAGGTATTTCATTACAGATAATCTTCTCTATCTTGCTAACCTGTTCCTTAGTCGCGTGACTATCCACTTCCAGAACATCAACAGGTTTACCCATATCCCTATCCAATTCTAGCCGAATCGCTGGCATCGAATCGACTTTGCTTTGCTCCAAAATTTCTGTAAAATCCGGGTGCGGTACAGTCGGTCTGAGTACCAACCGTACATTCAGGTGCGAAGCATCTTCCCCAGAAGCATCTTTAGGCGGGTAGAAACTCACCACTACATCTGCCCATTGGCGTTGAGGACGGATAAACTGTTCCGAATCAGGTTCGCGTTTTTCCATTTCCGCAAGAACTTGTTCCGCCGTGTAGCCCCGCTTCATCGTATCTCGCTTCACCTTCCAATTAGCACGCAGGGATTCTGGCGGAGCCAGGTAAACCTTGACATCGTAACAATCTCGTGCTATGCGGGTTGAATAACCGAGCAATCCTTCAATAATCACAAATTTACTGGGCTTGATATACTGTGGCGGCTCAAACGTCCCTGTTTTGTGACTGTAAATCGGCTTGAGGATCGGTTGTCCGGTTCGCAGCAAGCTGAGGTGCTGCTGCATGATATCTATATAATTGCAGTCGGGGTGCAGTGCCGTGATCCCAATCTCGGCACGCTGAGTCCTGTCGTAGCGGTGGTAATCATCCGTACAGATCACCGTGACATTCTCTGGCCCCAACACCTGTGCAATACCTTTAGTCAGCGTTGTTTTACCGGCGGCGCTGTCGCCAACTATGCCAAGGATAATGGGACGAGAAGTCATAGTTCTTGCTCTACTGATGCTAAAAGAATTCTTAATAGATTTAATTTTATGAGTTTATGGGTACGAGAATCAATCCTCGGTATGACTTTCTCTGTCAATCTCTATAAACAATGCCCAAGTCCGATCGAAATATAACTCAACACTCCTTCGCGCCAGAAAAGTGGATCGATACTCGCGCCTGTACTCTGGGTTGTCTGGGGTATGTAGCTGGAATCAAACCGAGACTGCTAAATTTACAGCTTCATTCTCCTCTGTACTCTAGGCAAGCTTTGGTGGGAAATGCCCAGGCCACACAAATTTTTTATTTAAAAATTTGCCAATCAACACTGTAAGTGACACTGAAGAAAAAGTCATCGTAATCAATATACGATTCGCTAGAATTTCCAGTTGTTAAACCACCTCGAACGCTTATTTGGCTATCGCTCGATACTTGGTAAGTTAAGCGCCCCAACAGGCGCTGATAGTAGTCTTCCCGCAGTGTTTTAGTGTAGTCTAGAAAGCTAAATTGATAATCCAAACCAACCTGTAAATTTTTTTGCAAATAGTAGCTAAAAGAAAGGGATAAATAATTGATAATCCGACTGCGGCTATCCGGGTCTGCAAAACTGAAACGAACATCGTAGTAAGAATCCAGAGCCAGCCGTCGAGTCAGCCAATCTCGTCGAGAAAGTGACAGGTAAGCAGAATGCTCGTTTAAAAAGCGATCGCCATTACTTGCCCTAAAATATTGTTGATTGCTCCAACCTACTTCGGCAAAGGTGTTAGATCCAATTCGTTTGTTAATACCGGTTCTGAATCTGACAAAATTGTAATCGTACTGCGATTCATTCAGATAGCGAATTAGATAACCATCGATCGAGGTAGTTAGGTAAGTTCCCTTTCTCAGCATCGGTGCCGACCAAATCGTTACGCTGGGAATAAACTGACTATCAGAAATCGGATCGACCCCAGAAAAAACGTTGCTAGTGTAAAAATAACTGATTCTGGGTACTACATGGATAATTGGCTGAGGCTGACGTGGCGGCACTTTCCTTTCTCGCAGGCGCAGCCTACCCAAATCTGGATCGTCTTCCGTTGCAGAAGGTTGCGACTGTTGTTGTGTTGGTGCAGGTGTAGAGGTGGGGGAAGGCGATGGTGTTAGTGATGGTTGAATTTCTTGTGCAGGCTTTCCCTCTGGCTCCTGTGCTAGAGAAGCACGATCGATCGAACTAAAATCAGACAATGCTTCTAATTCTTCTAAGGTTGGTACGACGTTTAGTTGCTTATCAATATCGAGCTGTTGATTAATTATAGGGATTTGCAGACTGGCGCTACTCAAGTCTGCGGCGGAAAAGCTATATGCTGAAGATATTGCGGCTGGGGACAGTCGATCGTCCGAGCTGCGATCGCCCCTTGGAGAAATAATTTGTTTCGCCAGTAGGTTAGCTGTATCGGTTTGTGGAATATGAGAGTGTATTCTTAGCGCCTTTGGGATTACAGGCGTTGTCAGAGATGGCGCACCTGCTTCAGATAACCTTCCATAAGGTGATAGCTGCCATTGGGAATCGGTTAACAACCCCACACATTGCAGCAAAAAGTTCTGTTTGGAAGTCAGGGAAATGCTACTTGACGTCGAAGATTCGGACTGGTGGCTCAGAAGCGATCGAGTGTAGGGAGATCTAGCAGTTACAAAGCACTCCCTATCGCTTATCCGTTCAAAACTAGACGATATTTTTGAAGCCAATGGGAGAGAAGAAGCAACTTCCCGATCGCCAAATGGATCGGACGCGATCGCCGCCAATCCAACAGAAGACCAGACTGCGCTACTCGATACTAACAAAATCGAAAACGCGAAATATGAGCCCCATTCCCCTTGCACCTTTGAGAGGCGGTGCTTGCAAAGCGAGACATTTCCTGTCTTTTCCATTTCTGAACAGCATTCAAAATCAGTCAGTCGCACAAACTTAGATTGTGGCTTGAAATTACCAGCAAATAAAGATCCAATTACTGTCAAAACGTCACCTTTAGCAAAGGGTGTTTCCTTAAGCCATACTAGCTCGTGGGCGCAGCGCTTTCGCTGATAGCTGGTGTATTGCTTGAGGAGTATAGCTTTAGGCTGAAATTTTTTCAAAGTAGATTTTGAATGCCCCTCAGTACCATCGATTCGATCGCACCCGCTCCACGAGTTAGATCTCTAGATTAAAAAATAACCTATAAAGTGATAATAAGAGTTTTTTATGCTTTTCTGGTGAGTGTAGCTGCTTTTTACTGCCGTTTACTCTCCTTTATACTCCTTAACAATTAGGCGTTTCAGTAACGATTTTGTAGGATGGAAGTAAAGGGTTTGCCTTTATCGGCTTTGGTATGGGTTAAATATTCCAACGTTGGGAAAGATCCATGTCTCATAAATTACTTCTGCTCCTGGGCTTAATTTTGTGGAGCATAATGACACTGCCTCTACCTCCAGAGGCTAGTGCAGAAATGCCATTAACTAAAGCCGTTATTCAGAGCCTACGGAACCTAGTGCGGTTAATCCCACAAAATCAAACAGGGCGTCCCGCCCGTGTATCCGATCCGGTGAGCCCTGGAGATTCCTTGGCTACAGGTCGAGAATCTCTAGCAGAATTGCGCTTCAATGATGGTTCTCTGGCACGAGTTGGCGAACAAGCAGTATTCCAGTTTTTGCCGAATACGCGAACCTTTCGATTGTCCAATGGTACCGCACTACTCCTGATCCCGCCAGGACGCGGTACGACCCGCGTGCAAACTCCCAATGCCAGAGCTGGAATTCGGGGATCTGCTTTATTCGTGCGCTACAACCCAGAAACTGACACCACAGTCGTAGGAGCCCTGACAGATAGTAACATCGAAGTATTTAATCAAAATAGTTCCCAACGAGAGGGGCTGCAAGCCGGTCAGCTTGCTGTAATTGTTAAAGACAGAATAGAGCGCGTATTAGATTTCGATCTCAGAACATTTTATGAAACTAGCGGTCTGGTAAGAGGACTAAACCTGACTCAGCCTGGAGATAAAGCTAATCCAGATGCAGCAATGGCCGAGGTTCAATCCGAAACTTCTGCCGCCGTTACAGGACAGACTCCCATCAGCGGTAATAACGTAATTGAAAACCCAAATTTCATCCAGTTACCTGCCAGTTCATCAGATTTAGCCAATCCTGGTAGCAGGGTTGATAACCCCATAGATACACCCGGTTTCGATCGAAACTTAGGACAACCGAACGGCCCAAATCCGTTTAACAGTAATCCAGCCTTAGAGAATCCCCCGCTAGAGGGCGCTGAAATTCTCTTAAATCAGGAAAATCCGCCACCGCCACCACCACCAGTTAACCCACCTGTAGAACCACCACCACCACCACCACCGCCACCGGTTAACCCACCTGTGGAACCGCCGCCACCACCGCCGGTCAACCCGCCTGTGGAACCACCACCACCGCCGGTCAACCCGCCTGTGGAACCACCACCACCACCACCGCCACCACCACCACCACCGCCACCACCGCCACCACCGCCGGTTAACCCACCTGTAGAACCACCACCACCACCACCGCCACCACCGCCGGTTAACCCACCTGTAGAACCACCACCACCACCACCGCCACCACCGCCGGTCAACCCGCCTGTGGAACCACCACCACCGCCACCACCGCCGGTCAACCCGCCTGTGGAACCGCCACCGCCGCCACCACCGCCACCACCACCGCCACCACCGCCGGTCAACCCGCCTGTGGAACCGCCACCACCAGCACCACCGCCGATTAACCCGCCTGTGGAACCGCCACCACCGCCGCCACCACCGTCGGTTAACCCGCCTGTGGAACCGCCACCACCACCGCCGCCACCACCACCGCCGCCACCACCACCGCCGGTTAACCCGCCTGTGGAACCGCCACCACCACCGCCGCCGCCACCGCCGGTTAACCCGCCTGTGGAACCGCCACCACCACCACCACCGCCACCACCACCGCCGGTTAACCCGCCT
>NZ_JBHFNU010000036.1:0-16192 GCF_041929145.1 Aerosakkonema sp. BLCC-F183
ATGGAAAGAACCGACCAATCTCAAGGTAGGTTTTTCCGTCTTTTTCAGCTTTGTACTTTAACTGTCTGGTGAATTCCGACCACCCACAATCGCTAATCGCTTTCGCTAAATTGTGGTTTTTCACCATGTTTTTGACCGCAATATTCTCCACAAACAAAAAAGATTAATGGTAAGCCCGATAGATTATTGTCAATCTGCGCGGCATCGAACCGCTTGATTGACTTGCCTTTCATCCCCACCCACAAGGGGATGGGGAGTTCCCGGCAATCCCATTAAAAACAGAAAGACAATTCTACCTCCAAGGGTGGATGTTATGGAAACCCGCAGAAACCCGGTTTCTTAAAGAAACCGGGTTTCTAGGAGTACGATCGCAATTCTTTTGCTGATGTTGGTGGTATACCCTAAACATTGTAGAGACGTTTCATGAAACGTCTCTACAGTCGAGCGATATGAATGGGGTCATCGAAGCAGTTTGGGCAATAATTTGTCGCTTCTAGACAAGAATTATGGCCAAACCAGACCCTATTTTCACGCTTTGAAAAAAAATTATTTCAAATTTTCACTTTTGTCGAAACTTACAGTTTGGAACCAGGGCCAGCCATAACATCATCGCGATCGCGCGAAACAGTCCGTTCTGGTTCCTTACGGAACAGGTTAGCTAAACCGATCAAACCCAGCAATCCCAACCAACCCCAATTATTATTATCATCTCTTGTTTCCTGGAAAGGAGTCCTGTCTATAACAGGGCCAGATCTATCGACGTTGGTGTTATTTTGTGCAGCAGCAGGTAATGTCGAAGGCAAAATAGTTAAACTCAAAGCGATGACGCTGGCTCCGACAAGCTTGGATAAATTAGAAGGCTTCATATTTCTCCTCTTTGCTCTCAATGGGCGGCAGATTCTTTACATCCCCAAATTTATCGGTTCATCAAACAACTCTCATCAATCTGCGGTGGGAAACCTTCTTATTCCAGACTCTAACTCAAGAGGGGGTGAGCAAGTCAAAAGTCAAAATTCCTCCTCTTCCCTTCTCCCTTTCCCTCTCCCTCTTGTTTTTGACTTTTAACTTTTGACTTTTGACTTTTAAAAGCCCCTAACGATTAGCTTGTTCTGTCACTCGCTGAATCTGTCTGGCGAAATAGCTTTCGCGGTGTTTCAACTGCTGGGCTAATTCCAAACCTTTTTGAAAAGCTGAGAGCGCTTGTGCAAAGTTTTTATACTCTAAATAAAGTTGTCCTACTTCGTCGTAAGTATTCATCATCCCGTAAAAGTTGTAAGCTAAATAGTCGGCTTTCACTAAGACTTGATAAGTTTCTAAAGCAGCGTTTATTTGCTTCTGAGCGCGTTGTATCGCGACTAACTTCCGCAGCGCATCCCCTGCACTAGCATACTGTTGAATTGACCAAGCAAAGGCGTAAGCTTCTTGATAATTTTGTGTGGCTTGTTCCAGGCGACCGACCGCTTCGTAAGCCGACCCAATTTCCAATTGCATAGCTGGAATTTGGACGAAATCTTGTTGGTTGCGGTAAAATTCAATTAATTGCTGCTTTATTTTAATGGATTTCTCAATTTGGTTATCTTTGCCGTAAAGATATGCCAGTTGTTTGAGATAATTAACTTGTTTGGTGCGATCGCCTGCCTGTTGTGCGAAATTTACTAATTCTTGATAAGCGCTTATCGCCTTCGCGTAATCAAACCAACTTAAACTCAATTCCCCAATTTTCAATAGCAGCGCTTCTTCTTGAACTTTATTGCCTTGCTGCCGCATTGCTGCTAAAATTTGTTCGTAGACTTTGACAGACCAGTCAGGCGCTCTGACTTGCTCGAATGCAGTCGCGAGCGATCGCAACAAATCCAACTCTACCGGCGGCTTCAATTGCGTTTGCTGAATCGTTTGCAGTCGTTTTGTGATATACTGTACGTCTTCGCTGAGATTTCTCTCCCAAGCAATTCCGCCAACGCGACTCAGAGCTTGCACTTCCGGCAACAATCCCAAATATCGCCGCAATCGCAATTCGCGATACCATGTTTCCAAAGCGCCCTTTTCGTCGTTAGCTTGTAATTTCGCAGCAGCTTCGGCATTTAATCGATCCAAAGCAGTTGCTAAAGTTGCCAGTTCTGCTTGAGTCAGGGGTCGTTTGTCTCTGCCAGAACGAGGTAGCAAGGGATCGCGAACTCTGATTTCCAACGGATTGGGAGGAAATTGATTTGGGTTGGGCTTTTTATTATTATTATTATTGTTATTGTTGTTATCGGCGGCTATGCCTGGGTAAGTGATGCCCACGCACAAAACCGAAAAAAACAAAAGCGGGGGAAGAGAAAGTTGCAGTTTTAGTTGTTTGCGGGGCATATAAAAGGGGCTAGGGCGTCGGGGTTAGGGGTTAGCGAAGAGGGAAAAGGATTATCGTGTAAGGGATAGAAAGATTGGAGGGAAGATTTGAAGTTGTCCTAACTGGCTTGGCGGTTGCTATATATTAAAATTTGAAATCTAAAATCTAAAATCTGAAATTTCATAATAACTAATAGGAGAACTTCGTGAAAAAAAGCTTACAAAGACTATTATTAGTTTTAGCAGCAGGGCTACTGAGTTTGCTCTCTGCTTGTAGTTTGCCGCAAGTCAGCGCCCAACAGCGCACTTTTCTCAACTTATCCCTAGAATTTTTGGGACAGTACCAGCTACCCAAACAAAAGTTTCAAAGTACGCCAGTTGGGGGATTGTCGGCGCTAGCATACGATCGCAGGATCGATCGCTTTTACGCCCTTTCCGACGACCAAAGCGTATTCGCTCCAGCTCGGTTTTACACCCTTAAGCTTTCTCTTGGCAACACTGGTATCCAAAACGTACAAGTAGAAAACGTTACTTTTCTCAAAGGACAAGACGGACAACCTTTTCCCAAATACACTATAGATCCAGAAGGAATCGCCCTTTCTCCGCAACGAACTGTATTTATTTCCAGCGAAGGTGTCGCTAAAAACAGCATCCCCCCTTCTGTCGGTGAATTCGATTTGCAAACAGGACGTTTGCGCCAAACATTAGCCATCCCGCAGCGCTACATCCCCGATGCTAACGACGATAAACAACAGCGAGGCGTTCCAGAGAACTTGGGATTTGAAGCTCTCACACTCAATCCTACCGGATCGGTGCCGGCTAGCGGCGAACCAATTCGCTTATTTACAGCGACAGAATCGGCGCTCGTACAAGACCGCGATCCGGTACAATTAGACGATCGCGGCAATCCCAAACCACAACCTATCAAATGCCGTCTGCTACACTACTTAGTGAGCGATCGCGCACCCATTCCCATTTCCGAACATCTTTATCAACTATCCCCTCCACCACCGGGCGCTCAATATCATGGTTTAGTGGAATTGCTAGCAGTAGACCAAGGCGGACATTTTCTCAGTGTAGAGCGTTCTTTCGGTCTTTTTGGGATCGACATTCGCATTTTTCAAATCGCGACTGGCGCAGCCACCGATACTTCCCGCATTGTCACATTAAAAGGAGAATTGCGGGCGATCGATCCGATTAAGAAAAAGTTACTTTTGGATTTGAAAGAACTTGGGATTAGTTTGGATAATATCGAGGGAATGACACTTGGCCCTCGTTTCCCCGATGGCAGTCAGAGTTTGATTTTGGTAAGCGATGACAACTTTAACGAAAAGCAAGTAACGCAGTTTCTCTTGTTTCGTCTTAAAGGCGGACGTTGAGGATTTTACTTTAACGCTAAAGTCGCAAAAGGAAGCCACTCATTTATGTCCGGTTGCATCGATAGCGGAAAAACTTGCATTTACATCTGTGTTCATCTGTGTTTATCTGTTTTCATCTGTGGTAAAAAAGCTTTTATCTATGACTGCTAAAGCTACGAGTGTCGAGTTCCGCTTTAACAGCCAGCCATTTACATAACGATCGACAATTCATCAGCAACTTGAATGCGACCTTTGACCAAAGAGCGAATCAGACGATCGAGACAACCGCGTTGTTCATCAGTAGTAGACTCGTCCAGAATCGCAGCCATCATACCATAGCGATCGGCTTTCGTGAGGCGGTGAGTGTCGGTAACGGTAGCGATTAGTTCTTCGATTGCGCCGGGGAGGAGATTCACTGGAGACATGGGGTTGCTTTGAACTCGACATCTTTATCATCTCCCTGTTTCCCTTAAGCGCGGGTGATTCTGCTGATATTTCTTGAGTGATAATACTGATGGTGTTTGGTGAGTCAAACCAGAGCTAATATGCGATCGAAGTCACAGTTCGCGCTTGCTAGCGCCCAGTCCAGTAGAATAAATTGACAAAAATAACAATATATGTGTTGTGTAGAGGCGATCGCATTCGCCCACTCAAGTTAGACCCCAACTAACCTATGGGTATAGTTGGGGTCTGACGGCAAATATTTCAGTACAAATATGGTTAATTAGTTAGGCAAAGGCGAAAACTTGGATTGCTGGGAGTGTCGAGTTCCGCATCCATTCGCCAGCCATTTACATAACGATCGATAATTCATCAGCAACTTGAATGCGACCTTTGACCAAAGAGCGAATCAGACGATCGAGACAACCGCGTTGTTCATCAGTAGTAGACTCGTCCAGGATCGCAGCCATCATACCATAGCGATCGGCTTTCGTGAGGCGGTGAGTATCGGTAACGGTAGCGATTAGTTCTTCGATTGCGCCGGGGAGGAGATTCACTGGAGACATGGGGTTGCTTTGAACTCGACATCTTTATCTTCCCTTGGTTTCCCTTAAGCGCGGGTGATTCTGCTGATATTTCCTGAGTGATAATACTGATGGTGTTTGGTGAGTCAAACCAGAGCTAACCTGTGACGCGAGTCACACTTATAGCAAGCGCCAAATTTGAACCCCAGCATCATAATTCCAAAAGACGCCAAAAGAGTAAAATGACTTGGGAGCGATCGTCAAAAAGCAATTTAACAAGCAATGACTCATTCAACCGATATCGCCACTTTAGCCCGCTTAATGGCAGCAGACTTCAGCAATCAAGCCCAAGCCTTTGAAAATCCCCCATTTTACGCCCACATTCGCGTTTGTATGCGTCCCTTGCCTCTGGAACTTCTGGGCGGAGTGAGTTTGTTTGTCGAACAAGCTTACGACTACACGCTTAACAATCCCTACCGGGTGCGCGTTCTCAAACTCGTGAATACAGATTCCGGTATCCAAATCGAAAACTATACCGTCAAGGAAGAACAAAAATTTTACGGTGCTTCCCGCGACCTCAATCGACTTTACAACCTCAAATCAGAACAATTAGAGAAATTACCAGGCTGCAACATGATTGTAGAGCGGATTGACAGCACTTTTAAAGGTAGAGTGGAACCCGGAAAAGCTTGCATGGTATTTCGCAACGGCAAAAACACCTACCTGGATAGCGAATTCGAGATCGATGAAGAAAAGTTTATCAGCCTCGACAGAGGACGCGACCCAGAAACCGACGAACACATCTGGGGTTCCGTCGCCGGCCCCTTCTACTTCGTCCGCTGGGCCAGCTTTGCCGACGAGATAAAAGTCTAGCTAGGGGTTAGGGGTTAGGGGTTAGGGCGTCGGGGCTAGGGAAGAGGGAAGAGGGAAGAGGGAAAATCTTAATTCCCCCACTCCCCTCTGTCCCGTTTTTTCTTTTGACTTTTGACTTTTGACTTTTGACTTTTGACTTTTAGCCGCTAGATTTTGTTGATTGAGAGGGTACCCAAACCTGGTAGATTTAGCGAGTGTCAGTCAACAAGATTAGCAACATAGCAACATGAGAGTCCTGGTTATTGGTGGCGATGGCTATTGTGGTTGGGCAACAGCACTCTATCTTTCCAACCGAGGTTACGAAGTCGGTATTTTGGATAGCCTGGTGAGGCGACACTGGGATTTAGAGCTTTGCGTTGAAACCCTGACACCGATCGCACCCATCCAGCAACGCCTTCAGCGCTGGCGCGATCTGACGGGTAAAAACATTGACCTGTTCGTCGGCGATATCACGAATTACGACTTCTTAAGCAAAACCCTGCACAAGTTTCAACCAGAGACTATAGTGCATTTTGGCGAACAGCGATCGGCACCTTTCTCCATGATCGATCGCGAACACGCCGTCCTTACCCAAATCAACAACGTTGTCGGTACGCTCAATCTTCTTTACGCCATCCGCGAAGATTTCCCCGATTGCCATTTAGTCAAATTGGGCACGATGGGTGAGTACGGTACGCCCAACATCGACATCGAAGAAGGTTACATCACGATCGAGCATAACGGACGCAAAGATACACTTCCGTATCCTAAGCAACCAGGCAGTTTCTACCACTTAAGCAAAGTTCACGACAGCCACAACATCCACTTCGCCTGTCGAATTTGGGGTTTGCGTGCCACAGACTTGAATCAAGGCGTCGTTTACGGTGTGCTGACTGAAGAAACCGGTATGGACGAGCTGCTGATTAACCGTCTCGACTACGATGGCGTTTTTGGTACAGCGCTGAATAGATTCTGCATCCAAGCCGCGATCGGTCACCCACTTACAGTATATGGCAAAGGCGGACAAACTCGCGGCTTTTTGGATATTAGAGATACCGTGCGATGTATGGAAATTGCGATCGCCAATCCAGCCGCCCCAGGTGAATTTCGCGTCTTCAACCAATTCACCGAAATGTTTAGCGTCGGCGACTTAGCAATGATGGTGAAAAAAGCAGGTACAGCAATGGGAATCAATGTGGAAATCAATCACTTGGATAACCCCAGAGTTGAAAAAGAAGAACATTACTTCAACGCCAAAAACACCAGTTTATTAAGTCTCGGTTTGCAACCTCATTACCTCTCAGACGCACTGCTCGATTCTCTGTTAAACTTCGCAGTTAAGTATCAACACCGCGTCGATCAAAACCAAATTCTACCCAAAGTGAATTGGCGAAAATAGTAGGAGCCAATTTTCATGCGGCTGCTAACAGAACCGTACTTAATGCAAGTGAGCCGATGGCCGAAAACGGGTCGTCATATCTTAGCGCAATTTGACGATAATTCTGTTATCGTTTATCAAGCTTATCGTTCGGCGATCGGCCACTTCGCCGCTTCACACGGCTATTTCGGCGGCGAATTTAAGCTCAACCGCATGAGTTGGATTAAACCCAATTTTCTGTGGATGATGTATCGTTCCGAATGGGGAACAAAAGCCGGACAAGAAGTAATTCTTGCTGTGAGAATCAAGCGATCGGCATTCGATAAGATTTTAGCAAATGCCGTTCATTCTAACTACATACCCGAACTGTATGAGAGTGAAAAAGAATGGAAAAAGGCTCTAAAAAGCTCATCGGTTCGATTGCAATGGGACCGGGATCGTCACCCATCAGGAGCAAAATTGGAACGACGCGCCATTCAATTAGGACTGCGCGGTGATTTTTTATATCATTACGCACAAGAATGGATTATCGACATCGAAGATATTTCGGAATTTGTGCAGCAACAGCATCAATACAAAGGCGGTGACTTAACAAATTTGCTGACGCCATTTGAATCAGTTTATCCAGTTAGTAATCCCCCCATCGCTAACAAGCTAGGATTATCAGTTTCTTAACAGCACTTTTCTATGCGAATCGCTCTTTTCACCGAAACCTTTTTGCCCAAAGTTGACGGGATTGTCACGCGCCTGCGCCACACCGTCGAACACCTTCAGCGCAGTGGCGACGAAGTATTAATTTTTTCACCAGACTACGGCTTGGACGAATACAAAGGAGCGAAAATTTACGGGGTTCCCGGCTTTCCGCTACCCATGTATCCAGAATTAAAATTAGCACCGCCGAGACCTGCGATCGGACACGCCCTAGAAAAGTTTCAGCCGGATCTCATTCACGTTGTCAACCCAGCTATTTTGGGATTGGGCGGTTTATTCTACGGAAAAATGCTGAAAATTCCGCTCATAGCCTCCTATCATACCCATTTACCTCAGTATTTGCAACACTACGGATTGGGAATGTTGGAAGGGTTACTGTGGGAATTGCTGAAATCGGCACACAATCAGGCACAGTTGAATTTGTGTACCTCGATGGCAATGGTGGAAGAACTGAGAAACCACGGCATTGAGCGAGTAGACTTGTGGCAGCGGGGAGTGGATACGGAAATGTTCGATCCCGACTTAGCAAGTGCAGAAATGCGATCGCGCCTCAGTCAGGGACACCCGGATAGCCCGCTGCTCATCTACGTAGGTCGTCTCGGTGCGGAAAAAGAAATCGATCGCATCAAACCTGTATTAGAAGCCATACCCAACGCCCGCCTAGCCTTAGTAGGAAATGGCCCACACCGCGAAGCCTTAGAAAAACTCTTTGCCGACACACCAACCAATTTCGTCGGCTATCTGCACGGTAAAGAACTCGCCTCCGCCTATGCTTGTGCTGACGCCTTTATCTTCCCCTCCCGTACCGAAACCTTGGGATTAGTGTTGCTAGAAGCAATGGCAGCCGGTTGTCCCGTCGTAGCGGCGCGTTCCGGCGGTATTCCCGATATAGTCACAGATGGAGTCAACGGCTACCTATTCGATCCTACCGACGAACAAGGAGCGATCGCAGCTACCCAACGCCTGTTAGCTCATCCAGAAGAACGCGAAACCCTACGCATCAACGCCCGCCGCGAAGCAGAACGCTGGAGCTGGGCTGCGGCAACCCGCCAACTACAACGCTACTATCAATCTGCGATTTTTTCCCAGTCAATGCCATTAGCAGCGTGAAGAAGGGGCTAGGGCGTCGGGGCTAGGGGAAGAGGGAAAGGAAAGAGGGACGAGGGAAAATATTAATTCTTCCACTCCCCTGCCCCCCTGCCCCCCTGCCCCCCTGCTCCCCCGCTCCCTCCACTCACCATTCCAAGGATTGTATTAAAATAGCTTGTTCCTAGCTAGCCAAACGGATACATTCGTAGTAGGTCTCCTTACATTCACCCTTCGGGAAGGCAAAACGTTCTCAGGCAAAAACCGGAGAACGAGGGAAATCGGAAAGCGGGAGAGTGGGAGATTTCAAATTTCAAATTTCAGATTTCAGATTTATTAAAATCTTCCCTTTGAAATCTAAAATCTGAAATTTTCTTCCCTCTTCCCTCTCCCTCTCCCTCCCCCAAGGGAGCCAAACTACAGCCCGTAACCGGTCATGACCATGACACTCCCGAACACTGGTAGCGTCCTGGCGACGTTGACTCAGTTGACTCAAGTGCATCGCACTCATGCACTGTTGCATCGCGTCAAAACTCTTTCAGTTCCGGAATTTGTCTGCTTACTCGACTTTATTACCGCCGAATTCCAGCAATTTCTGAGGGCAATTGACTTAATCAATAACGAAGCCCTAGAAACCATGTTGGAGAGGACTCTAGAAGCAATTACGCTCAAAATCGGGCAAATTCTGCAAGCAGATCGAACTACGATCTTTTTGGTAGATACCGATAAAGGCCAACTGTGGTCAAAAATATCTACAGCTGAAAATGAAAAGCCTCTGGAAATTCGGTTGCCGATGAACGCGGGTGTAGCAGGTCACGTAGCCACAACAGGTGCTTGTTTGAATATCTCCGATGCCTACAATCACCCCTTATTTAACCCGGAATTAGACAAACAAATCAACTATTACACCCGCAATATCCTTTGTATGCCTATCCTCAGCAGCAAAGAGCAGGTAGTAGCAGTTGTACAGCTGACCAACAAAGCTGGCAATGTACCTTTTAATAGCGAGGACGAACAAAGTTTTCGCGATTTTGCCGCCTCGATCGGCATTATCCTAGAAAGCTGTCAGTCCTTTTACGTTGCCGCCCGCAAACAGCGCGGCGCAGCAGCCCTGTTGGAAGCGATCCAAACTCTGGGCAAGAGTTTAGACTTAGAAACAACTCTGCAATCGGTGATGGATCAAGCTCGCAAACTGATGCAGGCCGATCGCAGTACTCTATTCTTACTCAGAAGAGAAAACAACGAACTGTGGAGCAAAGTAACCGCCGCAGATGGCAAAACTATGCTGGAAATCCGCATTCCCGCAAATAGAGGGATTGCCGGTTACGTCGCTTCTACAGGTCAGCCGCTGAACATCCCCGACGCCTACAAAGATCCCCGCTTCGACCCCAGCACCGACAAGCGCACCGGTTACGTCACCCGCAATATCCTCTGTTTGCCAGTATTTAACTCTAGCAGCAACCTGATCGGGGTTACCCAACTGATTAACAAAAACCAGGGTAGCTTCACCAGCTCGGATGAAGAATTTATGCGAGCGTTTAATATTCAAGCTGGGATCGCTTTAGAAAATGCCAAATTATTTGAAAGTGTACTTTTAGAGAAGCAATATCAAAAGGATATCCTGCAAAGCCTCTCAGATGCAGTGATTTCTACTGATATGGAAGGTCGGATCGTCACGATCAACGATGCCGCTCTAGAATTGCTGGGTTGTCCGCTTCAACACGCTAGCGGTAAAATCAACAAGCAAGTTTGGGAGCAAAAATTGATGGGTCGCCTGGTTTGGGAGGTAGTGCCGATCGAAAATTTGCAAATGCGGTTACAGGATAGTTTGAAATATGCAGCCAAACATTACGTTCCAGAACAAAGCTTGACCGTGGGTTTGTGGATCGAACCTTCAGAGGACAAACCAGAGAGTGCCAAGGAATGTTTGCCGCACACCACATCCCACGAATCTAACAACAATCAACACCCCAAAACAGAAGAAGATACAAAATACTACATTCTCGTTATTCGCGATCGCATCAATCCAGATATATTCATTCCCTGGAACGAATCTACTACAGGTGACGGTGCCATCCCACCTCGCCCTTACATACCGAGGGAAAAAGTTAGGGAAATCGAACGCAGCCTCAATTTGACCGTCAACCCCCTGACTAACCCAGAAGGAGGCGTCCGAGGCGGTTTGGTTGTCCTGGAAGACATCTCTCAAGAAAAACGGATGAAAACTACCCTTTACCGCTACATGACCCCAGGTGTAGCCGAACGGGTAATGGCACAAGCTGAAGATTCCTTGATGGTAGGAGAACGTAAGGAAGTCACCATTTTATTTTCCGATATTCGCGGTTACACTACCCTCACCGAGAATCTGGGAGCAGCTGAAGTGGTATCGCTGCTGAATCAATACTTTGAAACAATGGTAGAAGCAGTCTTTAACCACGAAGGAACGTTAGATAAGTTTATTGGGGACGCTCTCATGGCCGTTTTTGGTGCCCCGCTACCCCTGAAAGACCATGCTTGGTTGTCCGTACAAACCGCCTTAGATATGCGGAAGCGCCTTGCGATATTCAACCACCGCCGTATTATTGCCGCCCAACCGCAAATCCATATCGGCATTGGCATCAGTTCCGGAGAAGTCGTTTCTGGCAATATCGGTTCTCAAAAACGAATGGACTATACGGTAATTGGCGATGGAGTTAACCTCAGTTCCCGTTTGGAAGGCGTTACTAAGGAGTACGGTTGCGATATTATTTTGAGCGAGTTTACTTATAACCTTTGTCGCGATCGCATCTGGGTACGGGAACTCGATAAAATCAGAGTGAAAGGAAAACACGAAGCAGTCACTATCTATGAATTGATTGGCAATCGCACTCAACCCCTAGAAGACCCAACCCAAGAATTTTTAGGTTATTACAATGCCGGACGAGAAGCTTACCTTTCCAGAGACTTTTATCAGGCAATTGCTAACTTTGAGACCGCTCTGAAGATTCGTCCCTTTGACCAAGCGATCTCCGTCCACATAGAACGATCTAAAAAATATCTCTTAGATCCACCTCCCGAACATTGGGATGGTGTCCATACGATGGCCACAAAGTAACTATTGAGAATTTTGGATTTTGGATTTTGGATTGAAATTCAATTGGAATTTGCAATCTAAAATTTCATAATGAGCAATGAGCAATGAGAAATTACCAATGAACGAAAAGCTATACGAAGGCAAAGCCAAAATACTTTACCCTACAGATGACCCGGAAATTCTGTTAACCGTCTTTAAAGATGATGCCACCGCATTCAATGCACAGAAGCGCGGTACTATTTCTGGCAAAGGCGAGATCAACTGTAAAATCTCGGCTCATTTGTTTCAAATGTTACAGGGTAAGGGTATTCCTACCCACTTTATCGACACTCCTGCACCAAACGAAATGCGCGTCCGGCGAGTGCAGATTTTGCCTTTAGAAGTGGTAGTCAGAAACATCGCTGCGGGTAGTCTTTGCAAACAAACTGGGTTGCCAGAAGGTACTATTGTCAAACAACCGTTGGTGGAATTTTACTATAAGAATGATGCTTTGGGAGACCCTCTGCTGACATTAGATCGTCTCTTCTTATTGGAACTTGCCACCCCAGAACAAGTCGATCGCCTCCAAGCTCTTTCTAGGGAAATTAATGTAATTCTGGGTAACTTTTTTAACGAGTGCGGCATTACTCTGGTAGACTTCAAACTGGAGTTTGGTGTTGACAATCGGCAAAAACTGCTCTTAGCCGATGAAATCAGCCCCGACACCTGTCGTTTGTGGAACCAGTCCGAAACCGATCCCAATCGCCGCGTCTTGGATAAAGACCGCTTCCGCCGCGATTTGGGAGATGTAGAAAGCGCTTACGAGCAAGTACTTGCAAGAGTTTTAGAGGTTAGGGGTTAGGGGTTAGCGCGTCGGGGCTAGGGATGAGGGCGTCGGGATGAGAGAAAGTCAATCATTCAAAAATTCCTCCTCTTCCCTGTCCCTCTTTCCCCTAACCCCTAACCTCGCATTCATTCGCGTGCTGGGCTGTCTGGAAGTCTGTTTTAATGGACTTGTGGAACACAGGGTTTGGGGATGGTATCGGGTATTAGGCATCGTAGGGGAATTTCCGTTCCCCATACCCTATGCCCCAGTCCTGCAAGTGGTGTGTGGAAGTGCTTAACAACGTGAACAAAATGCGTTTATCTCCTGTATTGGTAGCAGCTGTTACTTGGGCTACTCTCGGTTTACCGCATTCAGCAAGTGCGTCATTTGAGCCGGAAAACAAACAAACCGAACCAGCTGTTGCGAACGATCTCTCACACGAGCAAGAATTTGCTAGCACAAATGCCGTGCCCGAACAAGATCGGCGCGATATCGGCTTAACCCCTCATTCGAGTCATACGGAAACTGGTGTAACGAACGAAATTTCGGTTAAAGCACAATTTGCGATCGCCGATCGTTCGTTACTTACTGCGTCATTTGACTCGGATTTAAATATGGCCGTGCCAAATGACAAATTTATACAAGAGCGTCAAGATTTACTGACTATCGCCCACAAAAGCCACACAGTAGGTTATTTAGGTGGCTTAAAAATATTACCCTCCCACGAGAGCGTCACAGAAACTGCCCAGACACTCAAAGATACCTCGTCATCATCTTCTCATCATTCCCCTAGCTCTAATGGGGATGAAGATTTGTCATCTAAGTTTAAAAATCAAGATTCTGGAGCAAAAGCGGGAAATATCGTTCCCATAGAATCTTTATCGGGCGCAGCTTTAAATATAGGCCCCCCAAATGAAGCATTGCTATGGAGTCATTTACCCGCTACGCCACAATTGCAGGCGCAAGCTACTGGGCAAAATAGCTCAACCGTAGCACTGACGCAACAAAGTCAGCGGACAGACGAGACACCACCTTCGGAAAATCCCTCTAGCGAAGAGCAACCAAGCAGACAACCAACACAGCAAAGCGAACCGGCACAAGAAACACAACAGAATGAAAATTCCTCTAGCGAAGAGCAACCAAGCAGACAACCAACACAGCAAAGCGAACCGGCACAAGAAACACAACAGAACGAAAATCGCGATCGCGAACCGATAACACCCAGAACTGTTCAACCTACACCCGTAACACCGCCAGCCCAAGGAGTACCGCCTCAAGGAACACCGGCTCCGGAACAAGAAACGCCCGATCGTCTTCAATTAGACCTCACCCCCGGACGGGGAACTCCAGAGCTGGATCTCAATATTCCCGAACGAGCGCCCTCTGCTCCACCGATAAACGCTCAACCCAGCGAAGCCCCAGCGGTAGATCCGCGAGTACTGGTAGCAGAAGTGGTAGTCAGCGGCGCGGAAGGAAGATTGCAAGAAATCGTTTATGATGCGATTCGTACCCGTCCCGGACGCACTACCACTCGCTCTCAATTACAAGAAGACATTAATGCGATCTTCGCAACCGGCTACTTCTCCAATGTCCGAGCGGAACCTAGCGATACTGCTTTAGGCGTCAGAGTCACTTTTGTGGTAGAACCTAACCCAGTGTTGCGTTCCGTACAGGTGGAAGGTAACCGAGTTCTGCCACAGAGCGTAGTGCAGGAAATATTTAGCCCGCAGTACAACAATACTCTCAACTTCCGCACCTTGCAGGAAGCTATCAAGCGCTTAGAACAGTGGTACAAAGACAAGGGTTACGTCTTGGCGCAGGTGGTAGACACCCAAGTTTCGCCGGAAGGAACGGTTACCCTATCGGTTGCTGAAGGTGTGGTGGAAAGTATTCAAGTCCGCTTTTTGAATAAAGAAGGGGAAACCACAAACGAGCAAGGTCAGCCGATTCGAGGTCGCACTCGCGCTTATATTGTGACGAGGGAATTGGCGCTCAAACCGGGACAGGTGTTTAACCGCAACGAGGTACAAAAAGATTTGCAGCGAGTCTTTCGTTTGGGTTTGTTTGAAGATGTCCAGTTATCTTTGAACCCAGGACAAGACCCGCGTCAAGTGAATGTGATTGTGAATGTGAAGGAGAGAAATAGCGGTTCGATCGCAGCTGGTGCTGGGTTTAGTTCTGCCAGCGGTTTGTTCGGTACGGTTAGCTATCAGGAGCAAAACCTGGGAGGTAATAACCAGAAAATCGGTACAGAAGTGCAGTTGGGTCAGCGGGAGTTGCTGTTTGACGTTCGCTTCACCGATCCTTGGATTGGCGGTGACCCTTACCGCACTTCCTATACAGTTAATTTCTTCAGACGCCGATCGATTTCTTTGATTTTTGATGGTGGTGACCCGGAAGTTCGATTGCCCAATGACGATCGCCCCCGTATTCTCCGCTTGGGTGGTGGTGTCACTTTTAACCGTCCGCTTTCGCGAAATCCTTTAGCGGATTCTGAATGGGTAGCATCTTTGGGATTGCAATATCAACGAGTTTCGATTCGCGATCGCGATGGCGATATCAGTCCGGTGGACGAGCTGGGTAACGATTTGAGCTTTAGCGGTGAGGGTAAAGACGATCTGGTATTGGTGCAACTGGGTGTGGTGCGCGATCGACGCAACAATCCTCTACGTACTACCAGCGGTTCCCTACTGCGGTTCGGTCTCGAACAGTCCGTACCCATAGGTCTGGGGAATGTTTTCCTGACTCGCCTGCGCGGTAGCTACAGTTACTTCGTCCCAGTCAGATTTACCAGCTTTACCCCTGGCCCGCAAGCTCTCGCTTTTAACTTGCAAGCGGGAACTGTGCTGAACGATTTGCCTCCCTACGAAGCGTTCTCTCTGGGCGGTACTAACTCTGTCCGAGGCTACGATGAAGGCGACTTGGGTAGCGGTCGCAGTTATTTCCAGGCTACCGCTGAATATCGTTTCCCCGTTTTCTCGATTATCGGTGGCGCTCTTTTTGTCGATTTCGGTACAGACTTGGGCACCGGTGGAAGCGTACCTGGAGACCCGGCGGGTGTGCGCGGTAAGCCCGGTACAGGTTTCGGCTACGGGATTGGGGTGCGGATTCAATCTCCTCTCGGCCCGATTCGGGTGGATTACGGTTTAAATGACGATGGAGATAGTCGCATTCACTTCGGTATTGGGGAACGCTTTTAATCTCTCTGTGTTCTGCAATTTTTCGGAGGGGCATCTCATTTGGTGAGAGCGAAAATTTATCGCCTAAATGCGATCGCCCCTACAGGGTGCGTATTGCCGATCGTTTGTTTATTGGAGTGTTGGTTAAAATCTATCCAAAAAGTAGTTTTTAGATATTTTTTACCGCAGATGAACGCTTCGGAACGCAGATGTAAATGCAGTCTTTCCGTTGGATATACAGAGAATTGGGAATGAAAGATTATCCCCAATTCTCAGCTTTGGCTGGGCTATTAATTAAATTGAAAATTACTCTAATCTGGAGTTCCCCGCGCTGCGGGGAACTCCAGAAGACTAAAACCCTTACCCAGAAATGGATGTAAAGATTATCGTTCGGTCAAGTTGTACCCATGTAATTTAAGCTTTTCTTTATTTTTGAGATGATTAGCTTATGGGATAA
>NZ_JBHFNU010000037.1:0-61067 GCF_041929145.1 Aerosakkonema sp. BLCC-F183
AGGGTTGTTAATAGTTTAACTTGGAGTTAACTCTTTTGTCAAACTATATTGATTCGCTACGCTCAATTAATTAGCTGGTCGCAATTCATCTCCCGTTAAGCTAACGCTATAACGGGAGTCTTCTTGCGACATTAAGATAAAAGCCATCCCCAGATACGGGAGAACACCAGTTAAATTCCAATCGGGGCTGAGCCACTTTAGCGAATCCTTCGATCTGATCAAGAACGTCCGCCACTATTCGGTAAAGCTATCGGACGCACCTGCGGCGCAGCAGCAGCACCGTAATTGACTCGACAACCGATATTAAAAATGCTCGATCCGCATTCCAGGGGTACGACTTCACCTCGAAGCATAGCGCTGCAACTTACATAGCCATCATCGTTGGAGTCTTTAATCATACACTCGATCGGTGCCGCGCCAGCACGCTTTGACCAATCTTTCATCCCCATACCCGCAACTATGTGCGACCAAAAGAAATTGAATACAAACACACCAATAATCAGGGAGATAAGTGCAGTACCGATTAAGCCAGCCTTGACTTTCCAATTGGACATAAATTCTCCTACCTTAGCTAGAGGACTAGGTTGTACGGGAGTATATACATTTGGTTGTTCGTTTTGAGCTTCTGTCATAGTGGGTAAATCTCGTGAGCCTAAAGAAATAATTTCGAGGTTTTGAGATGCGATCGCACATCTTGCGCTTAAAAAACCCGCTCTTCTGCACTTATGATAGCTTAAAATCTTAAATAGGCTCAAATCCTTGTTTTTCAAAGATTTTCCTGCACTTATCCCCTGCGTGCGATCGAGCCAAATTACTTAACAAATCCTTCCCACAACAAACCGATGAAATATGTCACGCCACCAAATTATCCAACTTACGTCAGCACAAGTAGCGCGACTCCCAGATTACCTTGAAAAATGGACAAAAATCGCACTGTCTGCTGAGCCAATTAATCGTCAACAAGTAGCCGAAGCAGTTATATCAATTTATGATGCCCTTGGTTTAAAAGCTCCCCAAATACTTATATTTGAGAATATTTACCCGGCTGTGAGCGAAATAGTAAAATTTTTAGATAACCCATTTCAGATGGAAATAGGAAACAAACTAAAGATAACTCAAATCTTCTTCAGGAACGAGGAGAAGCCATAATTTTCTTGCCGAAGACACGATTGCCAAAGTCTCGGTAAAGCCTTAAGATGATCGATCGCATTACCGATCGACCCGATCGCACAACAAATATTATCAAACCCTTGATTCTACTTTCTTCTTCCCCTAACCCCTAACCCCTAACCCCTAACCCCTAACCCCTAACCCCTAACTATATGTCGCTCAAAGTTTACGGAATCCCCAACTGTGGAACCTGCAAAAAAGCCTTAAAATGGCTTGAAGATAACGGCATCGAGTCCGAATTCATCAACACAAAAGAAAATCCACCCACTCGCGAAATGTTGGTTGATTGGGTGAAAGCTTTGGGAGCGAAACCGATGCGAAACACATCCGGACAATCTTATCGATCGTTAGGAGAAGAAAAGAACTCTTGGACAGACGATCGATGGATTGAAGCATTTGCCCTAGATGCGATGCTGATTAAGCGTCCGCTGTTCGTTAAGGATGGCATAGCTGTACTCGTCGGATTCAGAGATAAAGAAGACTCAATCCGCAAAAAGTTGGGTTTATAAATATCTTAAATTCAAAATATTGTGGATATTTTCCACAATATTTTGACATCCTCCCCTACCAAATCAAAAATTATATTGGGGGATTCTCAGCAATGCAGACGATCGGGTAATATCGTGTCCGGTAGCATCCATCGTTTGACATCCTCCCACCACTAATTCGGAGTACCGAATATAGTGGGGGATTCCCAAGAGTCCTTGGTTCGCAGTTCATCGAGCCAACAAGCGAGCAAGAACGTCTCCGTTCTTGAGCCAGAGGTTAGTTTCTCCCTGCGCTTTTGAGCTTTTGGCTCCAGATTCCGTATGCCCTACGGTACTGTTGTTTAAATATTCAGCTAGCAGTTTGAAGCCCTTTGCCAAGATGTTTTTTGCGGCGTTGTGGTCACGGTCTAAGACTGTACCACACTTGTTACATCTATGAGTTCTAGTACTAAGAGCTTTCTTCACCTTTGCACCACAGCACGAACAATCAACAGTCGTGTTGTGTGGTGGTACGGCGATGACTATAACACCATGAACCTTGGCAAAGTATTGAAGCCATTGCGTGAATTGATACCAACTTGCATCGCTAATAAATTTAGCTAAGTGGTGATTCTTCACCATGTTTCGTATCTTCAAGTCTTCATAGACAATTAGGTCGTTAGATCTAACTAGCGCCAAAGCATCCTTACGAGCTTTGTCTTCACGCTGTCTAGTTATCTTGAGATGTTGATTGGCTAAAGCCTTACGTGCCTTATGGTATCTATTGGACTGCTTTTTCCCCTTGACGTGTTTTTTAGAAACCCGACGAGTCAGCATTTTTAATCTTCGTTCAGACTTCTTCAAATAACGAGGGTTCTCTACAGTATTCCCATCGGAATCGGTATAGAACTCTTTGAGTCCTAAATCGATTCCAACCATTTTCCCTTGAAGTTCATGCTCTTCTCTCCTCTCCCAATCCACTAGGAACTGAGCATAGTAGCCGTCAGCACGTCTTATGACTCGAACCCTAGAGATTTGTTGTTCTGAGTACCAGACCAAATCTCTAGAACTCCATAAGTCCATCGTTCCAACTTCAAAACCATCGGTGAAGGTTATCTGTCTTCTGTCGGCAGATAACTTCCATCCGCTGTTTTTGTATTCAACGGAACGACATCCCTTCTTGTATTTTGGGTAGCCTTTCTTTCCGGGCTTGCCCAGCCTACAATTCTCATAAAAACGCCCAATGGCAGACCACGCTCTATCAGCGTGAGCCTGCCTAGCTTGAGAGTTGAGCTTTTTAGCCCAAGGAGTTTCTTTGTTCTTAGCTAGCACCGAGCAAAGCTTTTGGAGGTCGTTTCTAGTGACCCCAATGTTATCTTCCCAATGACGCAAGCAAGTATTTCGGATGAATTGTCCTGTACGGATTACCTCATCAAACTTGTTGTACTGTGACTGGGTTCCTTTTAGCTTAGCTTCGACGACTATCATGATAGGATGATATCACATTTTACCTGCTACGAACACGGGTAGAACTATAATGATTCGCTATCGCTCAATTGTTAGCTGGTCGGCATTCATGAGGTAGGCGATGCCGGAACCACTTCCGGCATTCAAGCCTACCGTCTCACCACTAAACCATTGGCGGTACTCGGCTGCGCCTCGATAGATCCGCCTCGGTTATAGCGGGAGCTTTCTGCCGACATTAAGGTAAGAAGGATTGTCTGCACAGAATTTGTGGTTAAATTTTCACCACAGATGAACACAGATAAACACAGATGAACACAGATGCGATCGCGAAGCAGGTATCGCTCTCTTTTTGACGCTCCCGATGTAACCGGAGATGATATAAAATCAAAACCTGGCTTTAAAGCTTACAGAAAAATCTTTATAGCAACCCCCAAGCATAATGAATCTTTTTAATTCCACCAAACTCTTTATCTTAGCTTCTTTTTTTTGACTTTTAACTTTTAACTTTTGACTTTTTTCACCCATGCCTTCCCCCATCCAATTCCTACCCGCAGAAGTCGTACACCTCATCGCCGCCGGTGAGGTAATTGACTCTCTGGCAGCTGTTGTGCGAGAACTGGTAGAAAACGCCCTCGATGCCAATGCAACGCGCATCACGATTTCCCTTTGGCCGGAACAATGGCGAGTGCTTGTGGCAGATAATGGTTGTGGCATGGAATTAGACGACTTGCGATTGGCCGCAACAGCCCACAGCACCAGCAAAATCCGTCGCTGCGAAGATTTGTGGAAAATTACGAGTCTGGGATTTCGCGGCGAAGCGTTGCACAGTTTAGCGCAACTATCCGAATTGGAAATTTGCAGTCGCACTGCTGACGGTACGCAAGGGTGGCGAATTCTGTATGATGGGTTGGGGGAACCGGCGATCGAACAAGCAATTGCGATCGCACCCGGAACGATCGTCACCGCCGCCAACATCTTCGGAACTTGGACTGTCCGCCGTCAGGGATTACCGCCAGCCGCACAACAGCTCAAAGCCGTCCAAGCGACAATTCACCAAATCGCCCTCTGTCACCCCCACGTTACCTGGCAAGTGCAGCAAAACGATCGCCAATGGTTTACCATCAGTCCTGGCAATACCCCACAACAAATTCTGCCCCAAATTCTGCGCG
This sequence comes from Aerosakkonema sp. BLCC-F183, assembly GCF_041929145.1. Taxonomy (NCBI): domain Bacteria; kingdom Bacillati; phylum Cyanobacteriota; class Cyanophyceae; order Aerosakkonematales; family Aerosakkonemataceae; genus Aerosakkonema; species Aerosakkonema sp. BLCC-F183. The sequence continues at coordinate 4,274 of NZ_JBHFNU010000037.1, forward strand.
ACATCCATCTAAGCGACTTGCAGCAATTGAAGCTGGAATTGGAGACTCTTCAAGATGAGGGAGGGAATGGCAATTTAGATGCAAATTCTCCTCTACCCCTAAATACCCAATCCTTAGAATTAGTTCTCGGTCTTCCAGACAGGTGTCATCGCCGCCGTCCCGACTGGGTGCGAGTAGCGACAAACGGACGGATGGTGAAGTCGCCGGAACTCGAACAAACCATACTGGCATCATTTCAGCGTACATTACCGCGCGATCGCTACCCCATCTGTTTCCTGCACCTGCAAATTTCGCCCGATCGAATTGACTGGAATCGCCATCCCGCCAAAGCAGAAATCTACCTGCACTCGATAAATTATTGGCAGCAACAAGTTACCCAAGCGATCGATCGAGCTTTGCAAATCAGTGCAGCCAATCTTCCAGAAGCCTCCCGCAGCGAGAGAGTGGGTAAATTGCTGACCGCCGCCGAAAACAAAAGCACTTACAACGTCAATCGTTCCATTTCACCAATTTTATCCCCTAAAAATGATATTGGACTGATGGAACTGCGTGCCGTTAGCCAAATTCACAACACTTATATTGTCGCCGAACATCCAGCCGGAGTTTGGTTAGTAGAGCAACACATCGCCCACGAGCGCGTAATATACGAGCAAATATGTTCCGCTTGGCAGCTCGTACCCATCCAACCGCCGATCGTACTTACCAATTTATCACCTGCCCAAGTCGAACAACTGCAACGCATTAACTTAGAAATCGAAACCTTTGGCGAACAAATGTGGGCAGTACGCACCGTACCCGAACTCCTAGCAAAGCGAGAAGATTGTGCCAACGCTCTCCTCGAACTCAGTTTAGGCAGTGACTTGCAAACCGCGCAAGTCGCCGTTGCCTGTCGCACTGCCATCCGCAACGGCACTCCTCTAACGTTACCGCAAATGCAGACGCTCTTAGAACAATGGCAGTACACACGTCATCCGCGCACTTGTCCTCACGGTCGCCCCATCTATTTAGCTTTAGAGGAATCTGCTTTAGCTCGATTTTTCCGCCGTCATTGGGTAATAGGCAAAAGCCACGGTATTTAAGAAGAGAGAGAGGGGAGTTCAGCTACCGATCGATCGACATCTCGCTCGACATCTGGATCGGTTTCCTTCTTTAGACGCCAGCCATATTAACAGCATCTTGTATAATTGTATGGCAACAATGAGATCCAGCTTAGATTTGGGATTTTAGATTTTACATTCAAAATAAAATGCAACGAAAAATCTTTGCGATCGCATTTCTATTAGCCCCTCTCTACTGGACAGCCCCCTCACAAGCTGCCAAACCAGAACATATCAAACAATTACTGACCACAAATCACTGTCCCAAATGCGATCTCAAAAATGTAGACCTCAGAGGCGGCAACTTTCGAGGTGCTGACCTCACCGGTGCCAACTTAGCCGGTGCTATGCTAGAAGGTGCTGACTTGCGGGGTGCCAAGCTACGCGGTGCCGAACTACAGCAGACCGTCCTCAGAAGCGCCAATCTAGAAGTAGCCGACCTGCAAGAAGCCAAAATGAGAAATGCTATGGTCAGGGGAGCTAACCTCAGAGGCGCAAATTTAAAAAATGCCAGACTCCGAGGTGCCAGACTCAGAGAAGTTGACTTGCGAGAAGCCAACCTCAGTGCTGCCTTTTTAACCGAAGCTGTCCTCATCGAATCTAATCTGAGTATGGCCGATTTAAGAGGTGCCAACCTCACCGCCGCCAAATTAACCAAAGCTAATTTGGAAACTGCCAATTTAGAAAGTGCTAACCTCACAGGTGCGGACTTGAGCGAAGCTTATTTAGGCGAAACCACTCTCAGGAATGCCATCCTCAATAATGCCAACCTCAAAAGTGCTTATATGGCTGCTTGTACCCTCGTTGGCGCGAAGCTGAATGGAGCTATGCTCAATCGTACCGATTTAACAGGAGCTAATCTCAGTCAAGCCGATTTAACTAATGCCAAAGTAGCTAATGCGGATCTGAGTAGAACTATCCTGACAATGGCTAACTTGACCAATGCTAACCTGACAAATTCAAAATTGATTAATGCTTATCTGTTTAATACAAATTTGCAAGGTGCTATCCTCACCAATGCCAACTTGACCAGTGCCAATGTAGAAAATGCCAATCTCAGGAATACTATCTTGAATAGTGCCGACTTGAGTCAGGTTAATTTGAAGTCAGCCAACTTATATCAGACCAATTTGACAGGTGCAATTTTGAGCGATGTTAACTTGAACGAAATTGACATAAGTTTAGTCAAGCTTATGCCCGATCTGTTCAATCACGCAGCACGAATGAATCGAGAGCCCCTGTTAGAGTCAGTTTCTGCCACATCGGAAAATAGCGATCGCACCACAGCAGAACAGCAAAGCAAACCCTCCCTTTCTCCCCCCAGAAGAGCAGGTAGATTTGCAGAAGAATGGAGAAGAAGAAAAAGTCAAAAGTCAAAAGTCAAAAGTCAAAAAGGAAAATATTAATTCCCCCACTCCCCCCTTCCTTCTTCTTTAGCTATAAAACCTTCGTTTCAATAGCAACTCAGAAAATATCGCCGCGATATTCCAAGCATCATCTCCGCCGCGATGATGCGTACCTTCCAGGGGTAGATTCAGTAATTGCAAAGCTTCGTCCATACCAACTTCGATCGGCAAACCATGAATGATTGCAAACAGCGTTTTTACATTAATATGTCTTGTGCCGAAAGGATAGCTAATGTGGCGAGATTCGCACTGTCTTTCCAATTGTCGTCTATCATAGTCGCCATAGCTTGCCCAAACTCGCTGATGCGATAAATATTTTTGTTTGAGCATTGCACAAGCTTCAACAAAGGAAATTCCGGTGTCTACTTGCGCCTGAGTTAATGTAGTCAACTGCGTGCAAAATTCGCTGACAGTGGAGCGTTCCGGTTTCACTAAAATACTTTCTTTTTCCAGTCGTTTCCCGGTAGCTATATCTAATGTGCAAATACCGATTTCGATAATTTCATTTTCTTGACCTGGTGGTGGCGACCCTGACCAGCAAGTCGCTTCGATATCTACAACAATAATTCGGTCTAGTTTCTTAGCCATATTTATGCCATTCGACTAATGACCAATTACCAATTGCCGAAACTCATTCACAACGCGATCGAGTCCCACGGAATGAGAAGCTTTAAAGAGAATGCGATCGCCCTCTTTGACCACTTCTTTCAACCGTTCTACGACATCGGCGTGCGTCTGGTAGCATTCCGATGGCAAAGGCTTGGCTCCTTGGGCGATCGCTTCAGCTTGCGGATCGTCTGCTAAAATCAGCAAAGCGTCGAGATTCAAGTCCCGCGCCTTCGCACCGACTTGGCGGTGCAATTGTGAGGATTTTTCGCCCAATTCTTTCATCGTACCCAGCACCGCAATATGGCGTTGACCCGGTGTCTGCGCCAGCAAGTTTAGCGCCGCCAGCATCGACTCTAACCCGGCATTGTAAGTTTCATCCAAAATTACAATATCGTTAGGCAATTCGTAACGTTTAGCCCTTCCTTCTGGCAAAGTCACCGACAAACCGGCAGTTAACGGTGTGCGATCGATTTGAAGTACTTTAGCTACTGCCAAAGCAGCTAAATAATTTTGTGCGTTATGCCGTCCCGGTAAAGGTAGGGGAAATTCTAATCCCTCCACTCTCAGAGTTTCCAAGTTAATCAGTTCCCCGCGTAAATCTCCCCCTTCTAATCCATAAGTTATTGTTTGCCCTTGCCAGACGGTAGCAGCAGTTTCCATCAGCAAACGATTATCCTGATTGAGAATAGCAACTGCCGTGGGAGAGATTTCGGCGAGTAACTCGCACTTCGCTTGGGCGATCGCTTCCTCAGTGCCCAGTATGCCTATATGTGCCGTACCCACATTCGTAATTACACCGATGGTTGGATGTGCTATTTGTGTCAGTTCCGCAATTTGACCCCTACCCCGCATTGCCATTTCAATCACGGCAAAGTCATATTCTGGCCCCAGTTCCAGCAGCGTTTTGGGTACGCCGATCTCGTTATTGTAGTTTGCCTGGGTTTTGAGAACGCGCCCTTTGGTGGACAAAACTGCCGCAATCAGTTCTTTTGTCGTAGTTTTGCCAAAAGATCCAGTTACGGCGACAATCGGAATGGAAAATCGATCGCGCCACCAGCTGGCGATCTCCTGGTATGCTTTTAAGGTGTCTGCCACTCGCAATTCCGGGAAATCTACTGGCAGCTTGTCATCGATATCCCGCTCTGTAATGATGGCGATCGCTCCTTTTTCAACCGCAGTTCGGACAAATTTATGCCCATCAAAATTTTCTCCCCGCAGCGCCAAGAACACTTCTCCCGGCTTCAGGCTGCGCGTATCCGTTGAAATGCCCGTTGCCAGAGTCGCCAGGGCTTTTTCAGACAAATTTTTGGGCGAAAGAGCCAGAATTTCAGACAATTGGGCAATGGTGGCGCGGCAAGGCATGATAGGCTATCTGAGTGAGTTTCGAGCAACAGCCCGTACCTTAACAGAATCTTTACAAAAAATCCACATTTTTTGTTTGTATCTTAACTTAGTACCTGAGTGTAAAGTAAAATACTGAGCTATTTTTAATATAGTTAGGTGTATAGTGACAACAAACACAGGGGGTTACAGCCCCTTGACTGTTGATTGCAAACCTGAAAATCTTTTATGAATGCCAACTGTTGACTCGATCGCAGCCAGCGGCTCTTAAATTAGGACGATGTTAAATCAACTTATTTAGGTGATGTAAGTCACAGTTAGCTTCTATATTTCATTACTAAGATTGAGGAAAAATGGAAATAAGCGATTATACTCAAACAAGCGAGAAAATCAATCAAAAAGGGTAAGACTGAATCAAGTAACTAAAGAGCAACAGCATCTCTCTAGAGAATGATTTTACTTTTATCCCCTTCAGCGGTCAGTCATAGTGAAATATAGTGTAATTGCTAATTATGGAGGATCTAAGTTCTCTAGTAGCCGAAAAATTTACGGCCAGGTAAGGAAGAGGTGAGCGAAGTGACTGCCTGGAAAGACCCATATACGAGGCAAGTACGCCCGGAAGAGCAACAGTTATACAAACATTTACTCCACTGGGCACAGGTGGAAACCCCAGATCGTGCGATCGAGCGCTTTCGCAGCTTGTTTATTGAGGGTGTGGGGTATCAGGATAGCGAAATTATATCTTTGCTCGATCGAATTGTCAGTTCCAAGCAAGCCGAGCAAGAATTCAAATTTGTGCTCAATCGTTGCTGCCACATTTTAATCAACCGCTGGCAAATGCACCCCCAACACCAAGCAGCAATACCAGAACTGATTGACTTGTTTGAAGAAACGCCCACCAGGACAGGAGGAGCGCATACTGTCCGCTCTCGTTCTGTCAGGCGTTTGCAAGAACTGAATAAGCTTTTTGTTGAGAGCGAACAGTATTTAACCCTGCGACGTTTGGCTCAGGTAATGAGTAAAACCGCAGAAGTGAAAAGCGAAGCAAAAACTAAAACTTTGGGCTCGTTAATTCGTCGGTATCCGTATTTGTACGAGCATTGTCTTTTGAGCGAGGACAGCACTTCCGAACAACAACAAACGATCCGACAAATACAAGCTCAAGCGCAGGCACAATTTGAAGTTGGATTGTCTCAGTACGTCACCTACCAGGTGCGGCGGAGTCAGTTAGCTCGCAAACAACCCCAGAATGCTTCCAGAATAATTATACCACCTGTAAAAAATCCAACTTTACTGAGCGACCAAGAACTTTTCGGTGCTATTAAACAATATGCTGGTAGAGCAGAAGGGAATTATACTTATCGCGACCTAGCCCAAACCTTTCTGACTCACAGTAGCAGAACGCCTTCCTTTCGCTCCTTTAAAAACGATCTCTACTCATATCTGGTTAGCTCGATCGATCCCGAATACGGTAAACGGCAGTTTAATAAAAAACTACATACGCATCTGCAAACTATTCTTTCTCATAATGATTCGCAACAACTGAACGAATTTTTGTTAATTAGAACCTGTAGCCATTTGTTAAACTTTTTAGTGGTTAACAGCCCGCAACAACCTCAACACTTTGTCTTTATAGACCTAGTTGCAAATGTAGGTATCAACATCACAATGGGTTTATTGTTGAAAATAGTGCTGCTGTGTCGGAAAGTCAAGCCTTATTTAGAAAAGCGGTTTTCCATTCTATTTAACCACTACGAGTCTGACTCTGGAGCCGCTGTGATGTGGCTGATTCAAGCTCTAGAAAATTTAAACGTTGCTCTCAGTATCCATTTCGGTTCGGTAGACCTCTCCTACCTTAACCAACTCGGTAGGTAACTAGAGCAGAAAAAGTCAAAAGTCAAAAGTTAAAAGTCAAAAAAAAGAGGCAGAGGGAGAAGGGAGAGGGAGAGTGGGGGAGCGGAAGAATTAATCTTTTCCCTCTTCTCTCTTCCCTCTTCTCTCTTCCCTAACCCCTAACCCCTAACCCCTAACCCCAAGAAGGTTTGACAGAAACGCAACGAAAGGGTAATTTCAAAAATGCTGTTCGTCAAAAGCGTTCAACAGAACCCTTACTGGCGTTAGCATGGTGGGGTAGTTCATTCAGTGTTGTAGAGCGGAGTAGCAAGAATGACCCAAGTGGTCTTAGGGGAAAATGAAGGACTCGAATCGGCTTTACGTCGATTCAAACGTCAAGTTTCAAGAGCGGGTATCTTGGCTGATGTCAAGAATCATCGTCACTTTGAAACGCCGCTGGAGAAGCGCAAACGTAAGGCAACGGCAGCTCGACGCAAGAAGCGAATGAGATAAAGAGTTGTTGTCTGCCTAGCTAAACGACCCTATTGTCACGAGAGTATAGATGTCCGGTTAACCCCAGGGGGGTCAGCCGGACATCGCTCGCGATCTAGTTGTTGGGTGTGTCGATCGCTCCCACCGTGCGGTTATTGTAGAGACTCATAGCCTTTTCAACTCCTTGTTTGAGGCTGAGCTCTACCGACTGCACGACAAGTTGGAGGACATCAGAAATTAGTTGCGTTTCCGTATCTGAAAATTTCCCCAAGACGTGGGAAATAGCATCTTTATCCTGAGTAGCCGCTACATTCGGTTTGCCGATGCCTATTCGCAAACGGGGAAAGTTCTGCGTACCGAGATGAGCGATCGCCGACTTCATACCGTTGTGTCCCCCAGCAGAACCAGATAAGCGCAGACGAATTTTGCCCAAGGGTAAATCCATCTCATCATAAATTACCAGCACCGATTCCGGAGGCAGCTTAAACCAATCCGTCACCGAGCGAATCGCCTGTCCCGAACGATTCATGTAAGTTAGAGGTTTGATCAGACGGATCTTTTCTCCCGTAGGACTGCGACCTTCCCCGAACAATGCCTGAAACTTGCGATTTTCCGATAAAGAAATTTGCCAGCAACGGGAGAGCGCATCGACAGCCGCAAAACCAATATTATGTCGCGTTTGCTCGTATTTCGGTTCTGGATTCCCCAACCCTACAATCAACTGTGGAATCACTAACGCGGGTGCAGATTCTGCCGACTTCATCGCCTCTAACACCTTAACTTTAACTTTGTTTCGTCGAAGTCGCTACATTATTTTCTGAGTTGGCTGTAGCCACTTCCTCAGATTGTGGAGGTGCTGCCGATTTTACCGCTTGCTCTATCTGCTGAGCTTCCCGTTTAAACTCGTTCTCAAAGTCCTTCGACGCTTCCTGAAAACCGCGAATCGCCTTACCCAGACTGCGACCGATTTCTGGTAACTTTTTCGGGCCAAATATCAATAGAGCTAACACCAAAATCACCGCCATTTCCGGCAGACCGATACCAAAGATGTTCACAAGAATACCTCCTGGGGAGCCTGAAAAAATTTAGCAGCCAGTCCTAGCAAAAAAAACCCGGTCAACCCGGGTAAGCTAAAAATCCATCTATTATCTCTGTCGATCGCGAGCAGATTAGCTACCGAGGCTTCTCCAGTCTACCTTGAAAGTATCGAGGATCAGCGAGGAATTGAAGATCTGCAAAATAATCAACAAAAAGACCAAAAATAACACCATGAAAACACCCATCAGCGGCGTGGTGCCCCAACCGGGAGCAACTTTACCATATTCCGAGTTTAGAGGTTTGAGAATATCTCCCAACAAAGTCCTTTGTGCCATGTCTCACCTAAAACGAATCTGAATACTATGTGTGTTGTACCTATGTGTGTTGTACCACAGTGCGGCTGAAGCAGAAACCATGTTACCCCACGACTTACGTCTAGGGTTACTTGGCGATTTTGTTACTTTCCGTAATATTATAAATGAATAAGACTCATAATTTACCAGACTTATGGAACCTGCAACAGTTCTTAGCATTTCCATAGCCGTTGTTGTGATTGCGATCACCGGCTTCTCAATTTATACGGCTTTCGGGCCTCCTTCCAAGGAATTGAGCGATCCGTTTGAAGATCATGAAGACTGAGGATATCGGGCAAAGGGGTAATATTTCTTGCCCTGATGGTTGCTATAGCCCTCAACAGCGATCGATCGCCAATGCCCGATCGCCGATACCCTATGCCCGCAAACTTGGTTGTTCTAATTTTATGAATGGCTTTGGGCTAGAGTATAAATTTTTGTAAAAAAACCTGAAAACATCCGTAACATCGAACTGCTCTCCCAAGCGTGCATCGTCTTCATCTGGGGTAAAAAAAGTGGATTGTCTGGAACATGGCATCAGTCGTCAACTAGCGATCGTGTTCCAGACGTACTCGCATTTTACCTGGATTGAGCAGTTCGTAAGGGTCAACCATTTGCTTAAACTCGAGCTGTTCGACATCAACTTTTTTTCTGCCCCCCAGTTCTAAAATGTAAACGTGGGGATTGGCAATGAAAACGCCTTGTTCTTCGTGATCGCGAATGATTTCGTTGAGGCGTTCTTCTGTGGTGTAGCGAACGAGTTGCAATGCGCCAGGAATTGCCGTACCGCCGACGCGGAAAAATTCTAGGTGCATCATCACTTCGTCGCCAAAGCGATCGTACATATGTTCGACGACCTTCAAACTTTTATCTGCTGGAAATATGCTTTGCAAATACGTTATGGACGCATCGACGTTGCGAGCGTGTAAAGTTGTGTGATTCCAGGTATATTCTGCCAGTTGGAAGCCTTTGCCAGCATCTTGTGCGAGTTTCTGATAGGTGATGCTGCCGCCAGATTCGCGAACTAACTCTGCCAAGGGTTCTAGGCTGGTTTCTGCTACCATCAACAGGGCGGCGTGCGAGCCATCTGGTATGTATTGGCGCAAGGGGGTAAGATAGCTGGGTATTGGCCACGCTGTAATGCAAATCAGTTTTTTAATTATGCCATCGCTGTCAGCCAGGGCTTGTCCGAAGCGAGCTGCTGCCATAAAGCTCTCGAACGTGACGATCGCTTCCGCCCAAGGATATGCTGGCCCCAAGGGAATCTCTAACTCAGTGATGATGCCATTGATCCCCCAGGCGTGATTTACTTTTTGTACATCGTCTCCGCGCAGTTCGATCGCACGCGGCGTGTCTTGCAGGGTGACGACTCGCAAGGCGAGCAGGTTGCCGCGATCGCCCAGCAATCCGTAGTTAATCGAGCCGATGCCACCGCTACCGCCGGCAATAAAACCGCCGATGGTGGCCGTGCGATATGTGGATGGAGCCATCCGCATTTCCCAGCCAATTTCCCTCGCCTTTTTATCCAGCTGCGCCAGCTTGACACCAGTTTCTACCCGTGCTATGCCTGGTTTTACCCAGCAGATATTCTGCATTCGCGTCATATCCAGAATGACGCCGCCGTTGAGGGGTACGCACTGCCCGTAGTTGCCAGTACCGGCACCTCGCACTGTCAGGGGCACTTTAAATTCTACGCAGGCAGCTGCTACGCGCAACACTTCTGCTTCGTTGGCCGGACGGATCGCCAAATCGCCTGTTTTTCCTGCCAGCTGAGCTTGTAAAATAGGGCTAAAAGTGTGGTAATCCTGAGATAACTTAGCTACTTGGGTCGCATCGGTAATAATTTCTATCCCTTCCAGGGCAGCAGTTAGGGCATCCCAGTCCCTTGATTTCATTAATGTTGAGGTCATGTTTTAGTGTTGGTAATTCTACTGTCAAAAATATCAAACCCTTTGCGATTAATTTCATTCCTCCAGAAGATTATCCATCGTTGTTCTGCTCCTCTTGTCTGATAGTTATTCTCTGCGCGATCGGGGAGTCCTATGCCCCAGCCTTTGAGTACTCGCCCAAATGAGTTAAATATTGTACTCAGTGTTTTTGTACTTAGTGTTTTTGTATGTCCGTGGGTCATTTGCTGCTGGGAACCATCAAGTAGCCAAAAACACACTTTAGACGACTTCATTCAGCCTCGAAAAGCAGCAGGTAGGATGGCACTGTTGTTTTTATATCAAATTTTTATCTTTTTCTTGAGATTTTATACAAAGTTTTAAGTATGTTAAATATAATTAAAACTTAATAGTTAAAAATGTAAAATTATATACATTGTCGTCAAAATAAAATCTTTTGCTTCAGAATCTCGTTTTTGAACAAATACACGCAGACAACATCGGAGAGCGCTCAAAAGAGAAGGTTTATCGGAATGTCGCATAGAAAAAATACAAAGACATCACAGCAAGGGATAAAGGCAGGGGAAGGCTCTCTTTACGATCGGGAGAGTTTGCTCAATCGAATTGCCACCCGAATTCGTCGCTCTTTGGAACTGCAAGAAATTTTGACGACAACGGTACAGGAAATCCGATCTTTTTTGGGAACCGAGCGCGTAAAAATATACTTTTTTAATACGGATGGCAGTGGAGAAGTGATTGCGGAAGCTCGTCACGGTAATCGACTGCCTTCGTTGCTGGGCCTGCATTTTCCGGCTACCGATATTCCTCCCCATTCCCGTCAGATGTTTCTGAAAGCTCGCCAAAGGGTGATCGTTGACGTGACTTCCAGGCGCAAAACTACCAGCCAACTGGATTGCCCATCTACCGGAGAAAGCTTGATGGCAGAAGATGTTCGCTATAGCGCGGTCGATCCTTGCCACGTAGAATACCTCAGCGCTATGGGTGTGCATTCTTCTCTAGTTGTGCCGATTTTGCACCAAAATCAACTTTGGGGTTTGTTGGTTTCTCACCATTCCAAACCGCGAAACTTTTCCGAACGAGATTTAAAAATCGTACAGTTGTTAGTGGATCAGGTATCGATCGCGATCGCTCAGTCTAATTTGCTGTCGCGCACTCGCAAACAAGCTCAACAAGAAGCTGTTTGTAACCAAATCAGCCGCTTGCTTCATTCACCGCTTAATATTACAGAAATTCGCCAAAAAGTTCTAGAACAAACAGTCAAAGCTTTACACGGTTCTGGTGGTCGATTGTATCTCACCCCAGATGCCACAGGTCAACCCGCTCAACTTTACACCTGTGGTGAAAAACTTACTGCTGCCTGTATTGAAGAAAGCTTGTTTTGGCAACGAATTATCAACCATTACAAAGACACTTTCCCAGATAAGACTTCTGAATTATTATTTTTGAATACAGAGCTAAAGAATCTCACGGAACACGCCCTAATTAATCAAAATTTTCCCTACATTATTACCGACCTTTACCGAGAACCTCAATTACATTTTTTAGCGCCGGCTTTTGAGGCAACTTCCATTCGTTCTCTCCTGATTGTGCCCCTGCGATATCAGCAACAATCTGTTGGGTGTATGACAATTTTTCGCAATGAGGTCGAGACAGAAACTTTATGGGCTGGGCGTTTGAATTCAGACGATCGCAACTTGCGACCGAGACAGTCTTTTGACGCTTGGCGAGAAATCAAAAAAGGACAAGCCAAAGAGTGGAATGCGGATGAAATCAAGCTAGCACAAGCTTTGGGAGTACACCTATACATGGCGGTGATGCAAAGACGGGTTGAAGATACGATCCGACATCAAGCATCCCACGACCTCCTGACAGGTTTGCCCAATCGGTTACTATTTAACGATCGGCTCTCTCTAGCCCTGGCAAATATTCATCAGCGACGGGAAATGTTGGCTGTGGTGTTTCTAGACTTGGATTGTTTTAAGAATATAAACGATACGCTGGGTCATGCTGTTGGCGATCGGTTGCTGCAAGATGTCGCCACACGACTGAAAAATTCTCTGCGGGAAAGTGACACGATTGCCCGCTGGGGAGGCGATGAATTCACTATATTGCTATCGCCCATTAACAATACAGAGGATGCCTCTCATATTGCTCAGCGAATTCTTGATGTCCTGAGCGTTCCTTATAATTTTAACGAGCAGCAATTCTACGTAAAAGCTAGCATCGGAATTGCCTTGGCTCCCTATGACGGTGAGGATGCGGAAACCCTGCTGAAAAATGCCGATGCTGCTATGTACCGGGCTAAACAACAAGGTCGCAATAATTACCAGCTTTACACACCTGCGATCGGCAACAAAGCTTTTGAGCGAATGCTGCTGGAAAACAATCTCTATAAAGCGATAGAACGGCAAGAGTTTCTGTTGCACTACCAACCGCAATTAGATTTAAATACTGGTGAAATTGTGGGTATGGAAGCTTTGATTCGCTGGCATTCTGCCGAGCGAGGCTTAATTCCTCCCGATTATTTTATCCCTTTAGCAGAAGAAACTGGATTGATCTGTCAGATCGGCGAATGGGTACTGCGAACTGCTTGCGCTCAAAATCGCGCTTGGCAGTTAGCTGGCTTACCTCCTATTCGCATGGCTGTCAATCTTTCGGCTCGTCAGTTCCAACAACGCGATTTAGTCAAAACAATTGCCAAAGTGTTGTCAGAAACAGGTCTGCATCCGGGCTGTCTGGAAATAGAAATTACTGAAAGCATTGCGATCCAGGATGTAGACTTGACTATTTCTGTGTTGCAGTCTTTACAGAGAATGGGAATCCACATTTCGATGGATGATTTTGGGACGGGGTATTCTTCGCTGTGGACTTTGAAACGATTTCCTTTAGATAAGCTGAAGATCGATCGCTCGTTTATCCACGATTTGAGCAGTGACAAAAAAGATGCCGCAATTATCACCTCAGTCGTCGCTTTAGGACACGGGCTAAACTTAAAAGTGATTGCTGAAGGAGTTGAAAACGTAGAACAATTGCAATTTTTGCGCTTGGCCAACTGCGATGGTGTCCAAGGATACTATTTTAGCCGGCCCTTACCTGCTGAAGCAGCAACGCAACTTTACATCGGCAAAACTCGGCCCAATATTGCACAAGATGACTCAGATGACAACCCTCTGAGTTAGCGATCGCAAGTGAAAATTTATCAAAAACTTGGGTTTAAAACCCCGTCCTTCTAGGACGGCTTTATATTAGGTTCTGGCAACAAGCGCAACCATACTTCTAACTAACTCGTTCGCGAGTCATGCCTCTACGTTCTGCTTTTGAGTCTAGTTGTTTAATTTCATATTCTGTCATGCGTATATCAATTCTTTTTGTTTTCATTTTGTCCGGTCAAATGGCTATACACCTAATATAATGAAAACAGGAGGTAGACAAATGCTGGTACTTGAATACAAAATCAAAGCCAAACCGCATCAATATAAGGCAATTGATGAAGCTATCAAGACAGTGCAATTCATCCGTAACAAAGCAATTCGTTATTGGATGGATGCGCCCAAAGATCCCAAAATTAATCGGTTTGCTTTGAATAAGTATTCAACCGAACTACGCTGCGGAGTTCCCCTTTGTAAAAGACCTCAACTCAATGGCTGTGCAAGCGGCTGCTGAGCGTGGTTGGCTTGCAATTTCTCGGTTTTACGAGAACTGTAAAACCAATAAAACCGGGAAGAAAAGTTTTCCACGTTTTCAGAAAGATAACCGTTCAGTAGAGTACAAAACTTCAGGGTGGTCGCTACACAAAACCAAAAGACGCATCACCATTACCGATAAAAAGGGAATCTGTGAACTCAAGCTTTTGGGTAAGTGGGACATCCACACCTATCCAGTTAAGTCCATCAAGCGAGTTCGCTTGGTAAGACGTGCTGACGGGTATTACTGTCAGTTTGCTATTGATGTTGAATGTGTTGATATTCAGCCACCAACAGGTCAAGAAATTGGCTTAGATGTGGGTTTAGAGTCTTTCTATACTGACTCAAACGGACATCACGAGCCCAGTCCAAAATTCTTGAGGAAAGCTGAATCTGGTATCAAACACACACAGCGTCGTATCTACAAAAAAGTCAAAGGTTCATCAGGACGCCGTAAGGCAAGAGCTAGATATTCCAGAAAACATTTAAGAGTAAGTAGGCAGCGTACCGAACACGCTAAGAGATTAGCGCGTCACGTTTGCAAATCTAACGATTTAATAGCCTATGAAGACTTAAAAGTTGGCAATCTACTCAAGAATCACTGTCTAGCTAAATCAATCGCTGATGCTAGCTGGTATCAGTTTAGGCAGTGGATAGAGTATTTTGCAGCCAAGTTTGGAAGGTTAGCTGTTGCTGTTCCACCCCAGTACACCTCTCAAGAATGCAGTCAGTGTAAGGCGATGGTTAAAAAATCCCTCAGCACTAGAACCCATGTTTGTTCGTGTGGGTTGATTCTGCAAAGGGATTGGAATGCGGCTATCAATATTTTGCTCAAAGCAAAATCTACGGTCGGGCAGACTGGAAGTAACGCTAACGGAGATGGGTCCTCTACTCTACTTGGTGCAAACCTGGTAGAGCAAGTTCTGTCTGTGAAGTTAGAATCCCCACGCATGACGGCTGGGGAGTGTCAACCATTTTTTTATCTAAAGCGATAATGAAGATTGGCATATAGTTGAGGCTGGGAGTAGATGAGCGATCGAGATGATATTTTAGATAAGTCGGAGGTATTTGCTATCCCGGTCGCACCAGCGGGATACAAGTCTGGCTTTATCGGCATTATCGGACGTCCGAATGTCGGCAAGTCCACCCTGATGAATCATTTGGTGGGGCAAAAAATTGCGATCGTCTCTCCTGTGGCCCAGACGACCCGCAATCGCTTGCGGGGTATTCTCACCACGCCAGAGGCGCAGATGATTTTTGTCGATACTCCCGGAATTCACAAACCTCACCACCAGTTGGGGCAAGTGTTGGTGCAAAATGCCCAAATTGCCATTCAGTCTGTGGATGTGGTGTTGTTTGTTGTCGATGCTTCTGTAGAAGCTGGTGGTGGCGATCGCTACATCGTCGATCTCTTAAGCACGACTCAAACACCTGTTATTTTGGGGCTCAATAAAATAGACCGACAACATTCCGATTATCAACAAATCGATCGCACTTATCTCGATCTGATCGAACCCCACCAATGGCCTTTAGTCAAATTTTCTGCTCTTAACGGCAATGGTTTGGACGAATTGCTGAAATTATTAGTCGATCGCCTCGAACCTGGCCCTTATTATTATCCCCCCGATCTAGTTACAGATCAACCCGAACGCTTCATCATGGCCGAATTGATTCGCGAACAAATTTTGCTCCTCACTCGCGAAGAAGTTCCCCACTCTGTCGCTGTCATCATTGAGAAAGTTGAAGAAACTCCCACCATCACTCGCGTTTTCGCCGCCATCAATGTCGAACGCGAATCTCAAAAAGGAATTCTCATCGGCAAAGGCGGCACTATGCTCAAAGCAATTGGCAGCGCCGCCCGCGAACAAATGCAAAAATTAATTGCTGGCAAAGTTTACCTGGAGTTGTTCGTCAAAGTAGAACCCAAATGGCGGCAATCTCGCAGCCGTTTGGCCGAATTTGGTTATCGAGTGGAGGAATAAAAAATTTTTATGAAGAAGGGGTTTTTTTGTTGTTTAAAAGCTCGATTAATGGTATTGTATTCTTTATAATGGGAATTTGTCTAAAAAAAAATTTTTAAACGAATTCCCATTATAAAGAAGTATACCCCAAATCTCTACCCTTGTCTAGTACCAATCCCCTCTTCTTTATCGAAAACCTGGGTCTAAAACCCCGCCCTTCTAGCTCTCTCGTTTTTGTGGTGATAATAGGATCTTATTTAACTGTAGGGTGGGTTAGGCACGGGCGAGAAATTGAGTATGGCAACCAATAATTAAATTGCCGTGCCGTAACCCACCATCTCCAAGTATATTGATAAACATTTTTCACCATCAACCTGAAAGAGCCTCATAGCCAACGCGATTAGACATCTCCACAAAAGAATCTCAAGGGCAGGCAGGATGCCTACCCCACAAGAATTTTTGAAGATGTCTATTACAAATTGATGGTGCGTTACAAGTTGCGCCTAACGCACCCTACTTTTCGCGATTAGGTGTTTTCCGAAAGGGTGAGTAGAAATGCCAAATTTTCTTGTGCATTCAAATGGCATTCATCTTTATTTCCCCCGCCAAAGCTTAATGGATTTCTGTTTCGCGGTTTTGTGCCAGCAATTCGTGACAAATAAATTTTCCGCCCGGTTTTAGTCGTTTTACCCGCAGCTGCCAGCACTTGATGTCCCGGCGCAGTCTGCAAATTTACGGTAGTCTGGGCCATCTCCAGTCACCTTCCCAGTGTATCCTACTTTCACTTTGCCAAAAGTTTTTCATAATGTGTTCGATTAGTTCCTAAAAAAAGGACAGCGAAATATTGCCCCCCAAATTTAAACGAACTTTATATCTATCTTGCGGAAGATGAAGAATTGATATTGTATCTACCCTTTGCAAAATCCTCTGGCTAGAATAACCTTAAAGGTATAGAAAATGGGTGATATGGCTAATTTTCCCCCATCAGAAAGCACCGCCCACAATCAGCGTCCGTGCTACTGCCTCAATCCCGCTTGCAAGCACCCGGAAAATCCCAGTAATGCACTTGCGTGCAAAAATTGTAGCTCAAACTTGTTGCTACAAGAGCGCTACCGCGCCATCAAACCGATCGGTCAAGGAGGTTTTGGCAGAACCTTCTTATGTGTGGATGAATCAAAACCATCTCAACCGCGCTGCGTAATTAAGCAGTTTTTTCCCCAACAACAAGGCACAGAGAATCGGGAAAAAGCGACAGAATTATTTCGTCAAGAAGCAACGCAACTCAAAACTCTCGACACCCATCCTCAAATTCCCGAACTGCTGGCTTATTTTGAGGAAAATGACCAACAATATTTGGTGCAAGAATTTATCGATGGTGAAAATTTAGATCGAGAACTACAACAAAAAGGCCCTTTTAGCGAAAGCGAAATTCGCCAATTGCTGCAAAATTTGCTGCCAGTGCTGCAATTTGTCCACAGCCATCACACGATTCACCGCGATATCAAACCCGAAAACATCATTCGCAGTAAAGATGGGCAGCTAGTTTTAGTTGATTTCGGTGCGGCGAAATATACCAGCGAAACAATGTTGGGCAAAACTGGGACTGTAATTGGTTCCGCAGCCTATACCGCCCCAGAACAAGTAAAAGGTAAAGCAATTTTTGCCAGCGATTTATATAGTTTGGGCGTCACTTGTATCCATTTGCTCACGCAAATGCCACCTTTCGATTTGAGCGATACGAGTGAAGATACCTGGGTGTGGCGGCATTATTTGAGGACGCCAATTAGCAACGAATTAGGTAGCATCCTCGACAAAATGCTGGAAAGTGCCACGAAGCGGCGCTATCAATCCGCAGCAGAAGTTATCAAAGATTTGAATGCCAAATCTCTGCCCGCCAAACGAAAATATCCGAAATGGATCGCCGCGAGTGCTTTGGTACTGTTAGGATTGGCGGGAGTGAGGGCTTTGCTATCTCCTGTAGCCCAACAGGTTTCTACTCCCAACTATCCGGTAGTTACTCAACCAGAAAATGACAAAACCACTCCTAAAACAGGAGGTTTGTTTGCCGATGTTAACGGAAAACAGCAAGTTTTCCCGTTGAAACATACCGAAGTGATGGCAAAAGTTTCGGGAAATGTGTCGCGGGTGGAAGTGACGCAAAGTTTTACCAATCCGTTTAAAAATCCCATCGAAGCAGTTTATGTTTTTCCACTTCCGGATGATGCGGCGGTGGATGATATGGAAATTAAAGTAGGCGATCGCATCATTCGAGGACTGATTAAAAAACGCGAAGAAGCGAAACAAATTTATCAGCAAGCCAAAGCACAGGGCAAAATAGCCGGTTTGCTGGAACAAGAACGAGATAATATTTTTACCCAATCTTTAGCTAACATCAAACCTGGAGAAAAAATAGATGTCACGATTCGCTACACCGAGAGTCTAAAATTTACTAAAGGCGATTACGAATTCGTCTTTCCGATGGTTGTGGGGCCACGCTATATTCCCGGAAATACGGTAGATAGTGCGGGGAATACAAATTTAGTTAAAGACGCCTCGAAAATTACTCCCCCGACAGTACCGACCGGACGTTCCGGACAAGATATCGGCGTGACGGTGGAACTTGAGGCGGGAGTGCCGATAAGTAATGTGCGATCGCTCTCTCACCAAATCGCTACCGTACAAGACGGGCGCATTGTGCGAGTTCAGTTAGCCAAACAAAACACAATTCCCAACAAAGATTTGATATTGCGCTATCAAGTCGCCGGCAATCAAACTCAATCCACAGTCCTATCTTCAGCCGATGAAAGAGGCGGTCACTTCGCTACCTATTTAATCCCGGCGGTGCAATATCAAAGCAACGAAATTGTACCCAAAGATGTCGTATTTCTGATGGATACCTCCGGTTCTCAAGAGGGCACACCCATTGTGCAATCGAAGGAATTGATGCGGCGGTTTATCAATGGATTAAATCCCAACGATACCTTTACTATTATTGACTTTGCCGATACCGCTCAGCAATTATCTGCCACACCTTTACCAAATACAGCGTCAAACCGACAAAAAGCGCTCAATTACATCAATCGCATTGATGCTAACGGCGGTACAGAGTTAATGAATGGCATCCAAAAAGTGCTGAGTTTCCCACCTGCGCCGGACGGACGCCTGCGAAGTGTGGTTTTGATCACTGACGGTTTGATCGGCGACGATAATGCCATCATTGCAGAAGTGCAGAAAAACCTGAAACCGGGAAATCGACTTTATAGTTTTGGTGTCGGCCCTTCCGTGAACCGCTTTTTAGTCGATCGCATCGCGGAAGAAGGACGGGGTACGGCCAAAGTTTTAGCGCCCGAAGAACGCCCCGAAAAAGTAGTGGAAAAGTTCTTCCAAGAAATCAACAATCCGGTACTGACGAATATCGAAGTTAGCTGGCAAGGTACGGGTAAAGCACCGGAAATTTATCCTCTCAAACCACCGGATTTGTTTGCGAACGAACCGCTGGTATTGTTTGGCAGAAAAGGCGATCGCACTAAAGGCAACCTCAAAATTACGGGTATTGCTGCTGGTGGCAAACGCTATGAAAAAACCTTGCCGATCGAATTTGATGGCGGCGGAAATGAAGCGATCGCGCAACTTTGGGGACGCGCCCGCATTAAAGATTTAATGAGTAAAATGTACGGCGGCGAAAACCCCAATGGCGTCAAAGCTGTTACCGACACAGCGCTATCTTATCGGTTGCTATCGCAATACACCGCTTTTGTCGCCGTCACTGAAGATGTGCGAGTCGATCCCAAAGATACCAAAAAAGTGCAAGTGCCGGCTGAAACGCCAGACGGTATGAAACCACAAGCACAAGCTAAGCTATCCAATACCAGCTTGGCGAAACCCGCCGCACTACCCGCCGCCCCGCCGCCACCCCCAGCACCCACTCAAGGATCGTCCAACCAAGCGGCAGATCCCAATGCAGTACCCGAGCCAGGCCAAATTTTAGGTAACTTGCTAGCACTCGTGCTGCTTTTGATCTACCTTCGCTGGATGCGACGCAAAGGTTTGAAAAGTGCGGCGTCTGATAAATAACCTTAACAAAATGTAGAGACGTTTCATGAAATGTCTCTACATTTTGAACGGTTTTCAGTGAGAGTGGTTGGGTTGAGTTATCGGGATGGGATGCGAGCCAAAGTACATCAGAAAATCACTAGATGTAGGGAAGATTTTCTTCACAAACTAAGTCGTAAATTAGTTGATGAAAACCAAATCATAGTGGGAGAAAATCTAGCGGTGAGAAACATGGTACGCAACCATAAATTAGCTAAGTCAATAGCTGATGCAGGTTGGGGACAATTTTGTACTATGTTGAAATATAAAGTTGAATGGGAAGGAAAAATCTATATAGAAGTTGATAGATTTTTCCCTAGCTCCAAGACTTGTAATCACTGTCTGCATCAGGTTGGTGAGCTACCTTTAGATATTAGGAATTGGCAATGTCCTAAGTGTGGAACCCTGCATGACCGTGACATCAATGCCGCTATTAATATCCGAGATGAAGGTTTACGAATGTTAGAGGTAGGGCATACCTCGGTAGCTTCTGGAGAAAGAGTAAGACCAAGCAAAAGCACTGCTTTTGTGAGGCATCCTTCTGTGAAGGAAGAATCTCAGCGTCTTTAGACCTGAGAGTGTCAACCTAGATTGCATTAATTTGGAGGGAGCGATCGCTTGCGTGGAAATTAGGCACAAGTGCGATCGCACGTAAGAGTAAGCGGAAACGATCGCACGCTGATTATAGAGGAGGTGCTATTGTATTCCTACAAGTATAGGGGGCTGGAGCGCTCTTTTAGTGGTCTAAATTTTAGCTTTCTCGGCTCTTTTTAGCGATTCAAATACAGCCACTTAAAGACACATTAGGTTGTTTGTAAGTCTCTCTCATAATCCTGGATGATTTTTTTAAATAGTTCCATGCTTGGCTGTACACAGTCTTTTATTTGCTCTCGCAGCATCTCTCCTAGAGCAACGGGGTCTATCTTTTCTCCCTGCCGTTTTTGATTTTGTTTGTAAGTTTGGAGTACCTCAATATAAGCCAGACCAATTAACAGAGTAGAGAAGGCTCCTGATGAAGCAGGAATTATGCCGAGGGTCATAGTATCCGTAAATCCGTCAGAAATTATTTCCTGGGTTAACTCACTTAATACATTCTGTAAAAGCTCTTCATTCATTATCGTTTCGACGCCCGATTCTATTCCCGTTGCCGTTAAAAATAGCTGGGTAATAAGTGATAAATCAAACTCTAATCCAAATATATTGCTTAGGTGAGTAAGCATCATGAATTGGGTTGCAGCGACGCTTGCCTTTGGGCCAATAAAGGGAATCGTCTGGGAACTTGCCATTGCCAGCGGAAATGTAGTTACCACATAAGCCATGAGCCATATTTTAGCAGTACGTTTCTCCTTTTTAATAGCCT
Organism: Aerosakkonema sp. BLCC-F183; assembly: GCF_041929145.1. Lineage (NCBI taxonomy): Bacteria > Bacillati > Cyanobacteriota > Cyanophyceae > Aerosakkonematales > Aerosakkonemataceae > Aerosakkonema > Aerosakkonema sp. BLCC-F183. The sequence goes on from NZ_JBHFNU010000037.1 coordinate 25,446, forward strand.
TATTAAATGCTATTTTAGCCACCTCTGGTAGGAGTTTTGTAGTTGTACTAACTAATTCTTCTAGCCCGTCGCTTTTAAATCCTTCTTCACTGGCTTTTCCGTTTCTATCTAGAAGAATCCCATTTATTATCTTGGGATCTTCTTTAACTCTAATAATTTCACATTCATAATCTGTCTCCTTTTTTAAAAAATCTATGAAACGACTGCTCTCTTCTTGTGAACCTTTTGTTAAAACTAGAATCACGGGTATTTCTTTCTTTTTTAGCTTTTTGATTGATTCTTTTTCGATTTCTTCTAACCGATCGCTTGTCTCATTTATACAGTACCAAACAATGTGAATATGCTCATTGGGATGCAGCTTTTCTTGTTGTTTAATTCGCCAGTAAAAATCTGCTTTTTTATTATTTTCATTTGGCCATATATTATCTAGTACAGATATTATATTATCTAGTACAGATTTATTAGTCATAGTAAAACCAGGGCTGTCATAAATGTTTATATCTCCATCTTTAGTGTGTTTTTGGATTTTATCAGTAACTGATTTGCCTGTACCTGTCTTTGCGTGGTTTTCGCCAAATATCGCGTTAATGAGTGAGCTTTTACCAACCCCACTTTTTCCAATTACCAAAATATTACATTGCGAAAGATTTCGGTTTTGCTTTTCTGTGTTGCTCATAATTGCTGTTTTGAAAACTAGAATTTTGCAAGAAGGTCTGGGTGGCTGGGTACTCATCCAGAACCACAGGGCGGTTTGAAAAGCGATCGCAGCACAATTTCTCACCCATGCTTATACCCAACTGAAATATATGAAGTTCAGTTTCCTTTGCAGCAACCGACTGACTTCAATTTCAATTAAAATCCCCGCCCTCAAGCACCCACCAGTCCAAATCCGGCTCAGTTCCCTCTAGCGAAATGAACTATAAATCATCCAAAATAGATATTGACAATTTTGGTAACAGGTAATCTAGTGCGAAGCCTCAAACCATCTACGCAGGGATTGGCAAGGATTAGGCAAGCCAGACAGCGAATCACACTGGAAAGGGGATGGGCTATAGATCGCCCACAATGGCTAGAACAAGCCAGTCAGTATCTCCCTCTGGAGAAAAATGGGAAAGGCATGATGTCAGCAAGCGTCGGAATTAGCACTTGGAAGCGCTTCTTAGCTGGTAAACCCATAAAAGCTACCAATTTCAAAGCGTTTTGCCAAGTTTTGGGACTGAACTGGCAAGAGATTGTTGATGCTGACACAGTAATTTGCCCTCAAGGTGGAACCGAACACGAGGAGGCAAGCATTACCCATCACGCGCCTAAACAGGAAGTTGGAGAGAACTTAATCCAAAATTCAAAATCCTCTCTTGCGAAGGTGGGCATCGTGACGGGAACCGCCAAGACGCCCACTTCGCGCAAAATCCAAAATCGGGTTGACTGGGGAGAAGCAATGGATGTCTCCGTTTTCTACGGACGCACAGAGGAACTCGCGACGCTGAAACAATGGATAGTACAAGACAACTGCCGACTGGTAGGGTTGTTGGGTATGGGAGGGATAGGCAAAACCTCTCTATCTGTGAAATTCGCTCAACAAGTTCAGCATGAATTTAAATGTGCGATCTGGCGAAGTCTGCAAAATGCCCCACCCGTCAATGACATTCTCGCCACCCTCATCCAAATCCTATCCAACCAGCAGGAAACACCAGCCAATCTACCTGAAAACACAAGCTTTAGAATTACGCGACTGATTGAATACTTGCGTTTCTCGCGCTGCTTGATAATTCTCGATAACGCCGAATCTATTATGCAAGCAGGCGCGGTTGCTTTCCAGTATCGCCCTGGCTATGAAGGATATGGAGAATTAATCAAACGGGTGGGAGAAACATTTCATCGCAGTTGCTTGATACTCACCAGTTGTGAAAAACCGCAAGAATTAGCAGCATTGGAAGGCGAAAGCCTACCCGTTCGCGTATTAAAACTAACAGGTTTGCACGAAAAAGAAGCACGGGCAATTTTTCAAGCCAAGGGAACTTTCACTGGCACACCAGAAGAATGGAAAGAATTAATTCAACACTATGTCGGTAATCCCCTAGCCTTAAATATGGTGGCTTCAGCCATTCGAGATGTCTTTGGCTCTAGCATTTCTGATTTTGTCAAACCTTTAAAAGCGGAAGCGTGGGATTTTACCGATATTAGCCAACTTTTAGAACGCCAATTCAATCGGCTTACTGACTTAGAACTAGAAGTGATTTACTGGCTGGCGCTCGACCGGGAAGCGCTTGAATTTTCAGATTTAAAAGATGAGATTATCTCTCCCCAATTAAAACAACAATTACCGGAAATTTTGAAGTGTCTGACCAGAAAATCGCTCCTTGAGATAAATAACGGACTCTTCACTCTGCAACCTATGGTTATGGGGTATGTAACTAACCTATTAATAGCTAAGATATATGAAGAGATAGAAACTATAAGTATTAATCTATTAAACAGCCACGCACTGTACAAAGCTCAAGCTAAAGATTCTGTCAGGGATACTCAGATTCGCCTCATCCTTAAGCCAATTAACGATAGATTAATCCATAGGTTTAGAGGCAAAAGCAATCTAGAAAAGCAGTTCGATAAAATTCTGTCAGATTGGCAAACAAAATATCCCCTAACGCCTGGTTATATAGCTGATAATATGATCAATTTGTTGAATCTACTCAAGTCTGATGGAAAGGAGAAGATATAAATTACCTGAAAGCTGCTGTATCAACGATTTGAAAAACGCGGACTCCACCACTTGTACCAAGCAATCCAAGCCTTCTCTAAAATTTCATAACTTTTCTGCGGAGAAGAATTATTTACAGGTACAGACATTTGCGTCCAAAGACAACGTTCGTCTCGCAGTTTGGCCGAATCTAATAACCATAAAAAGAAGCGATCGAACCGCAAATCGTACATATATCGGTTGCGCCTAAACTGCTCGTAGGTAAACGTACTACCGCCACTCGGATTTATACAAGCACTCAGGTACGCTTTTTTTTCGTAAACAAACATAGCATAAAAGCCTACGTTTTTAGCGTTAATTATACTAGGTTTAATATTACGAAAAGATGAAATAGCCGTGTACTTTTCTATCCAAGCTTCCAGATTGCCAAACGGTTCTATATCCTTTTGACTCTTCACTAAATAGCGCATTTCTATATCCAAGGTCAACCCATTTTGAACATAGCGATATTTCCGCCCAGCTATATACTCAGAATTATCAACCATTTGATTGACTAGGGGATTGCTTGCCAAACGCTGCCATTCCGGTAATGAGACAGCGGCTGGTAAATCAAAGCTGATGATATTTCGTTCTTTTACGGTGGGATAAAAGATTGATTTGCCCAGCACAAATACGACGCCACCAAAAGCGATCGCCAAAAGCGAAATTCGGAAATTTTCCCAGCGTTTCATGCTTTTTGTTTAGATTTTTATATTTGCTGTTCTCAATACTGTAAAATGGCAGAATACCCCAAACATAAATACGGCCAGCATAGAAAAAATCAACGAACCATCTCCTGTATGCCAATACTCAAAAGCTGACTGATTGGATAATGCTGCTAGTATAGCCATGAGAGCAACCCGCATCCCGTTGACAACAAATGCTAAAATAATAGATGCGATCGGCACTAATATTCTGTGCAACAACTGATGACCAAACATCACCAAACAAATAAAAGACAATCCCAATAGTTGCAGAATAATACCAAAGCCATCACAACCAGCACCTACCTTTATACCTCCCGTTGGCAGCGTCACCATAACTCCCTGACTGAATACTTGAAATCCTAAAATCCACAACAGAAAACTAGCAAATTTAGCCGTTAACAAAGACAGGTCGATAAAGATGGATAGCACTCCCGGCGGTACAGCGATAAAAGCAAGCAGAAAAATTTCCTGCCAATATTGCTTCCATCCCTTCACACCAGAAGCAAGTAGACTTAGACCTAAAATTGAGATGAAAGGAGAAACGCGCAGAAAAAGGTCATAACCATACAAGTGCATACTCTTGAAAACCACAAAACCAATCAGCAATGCACCAAAAATGGTAGAAAAAACTTCGCTTTCTAAATTTAAAGAATCCCGTTTTCTCCAAATTAACGCAGATACCGCCACCCAAAACAATAAACTGGTGCCCAAGAGGTCAGTATTGTCGCTTCTCCAACTCAAATGAAGATGAAGAGTAATTAAACTGGCTGCTATAGCTAACAGCCAGTACTTGGGATCTTTGACAAGTTTCAGGTTGTGCATCGTTGTAGCGATAATCCTGAGTTTGAAAGGTTGTATCTCCAGAATGGGAGTTAAATTATTATGCAATTTATGGTAACATTTTATTTTTATATTGGCGACAGCATTTGAAAAAACTTTAATACGGAATAACAATCATATTGTTAGATGCAGCAGCTTCTCGAATAAGAGGACGTAAGAGATCGTTGTCCAGCCGAATAATCTGACTGTTGTTACAACTGAGTCCGTCGCTAGCACGTTCGTACAGGGCTAGTGCTTCTGCATCGTTGTGTGCATTAAAATAGATAAGGCCATCAATTTTGGTATAAATATCCTCATTTTCATAAAAATATCGCGACCATTCTTGGCTGAAAGTGCGATCGGCAACTTTTGCCAGCGCCGCAACCGATCCGGCTTTCATCGCACCCGAACCGCGTAAATCCAGTAACTGTAAATCGCGGGTAAGATTTGGAATAGCAACATACCAATCTTTTGATTTTACGTTAATAATTCCCGTGTCGCCAAAAACCTCAACCAAACAATTTTGTAAATCAAAAGCAGCATAATATATACCCCTTTCTGGGTCATTAGCGGGTTTATTGGTGGGATTGACTCGATGATGATCGAAGCGAGACAGAGGCCCAAAATAGCGAAAAGTCAGTGCTGTTGTGCCGCGATCGGTATTAAAAATTCTAACTATCTCTGTGCCAGTAGCTAAAGTGTAAATAGATGGAGAAGGAGGGCGCTGAGGCGGTGGGGGATCGATGCGTACCACTTAGATAACCTCTACACCTCTTGCTTCGCCGATAACTCGTTCTATTTGCCCTTGCTTGAGTGCATCTATTGGAGTTAGATTATCCAAAAATGGATTAGGTCGCATCAACCAGCTAAGTTTAGCAAGCGGCTCAACATTGAGAGCTTTTAAAACATCTGGCAAACCTACAATAACACCATCAGGAGATTCAGAGTCAAACTGACACACCGGAAACAACAATTCTTCCCCATCGGTAACTGCCAGTAAATGAGAATTTTTTAGCATTTCATCGATTATTTGAACGTCTTTAGCAAGTTGATCGGCTACCTGTGAAGCAGTCAACGCACCATCCAGCAAAACTCGTTTTTGTTTTAAATATTGAGCGAGGGAGGAAAACTCTACTGCAAGGCGTTCCCACTTGCTGAATTGACGATCGTCAGACAGCTTGTTAGCCAATTCCTCTTCATCTTCCAAACTACTTAGCGGTTTAAGAGCTTGTTCCAGCGCATTGGCAATAAGTTCCAGCTCATCAGCACGCTGATTTACCAAATACTGCATCAAACTTGCTGTTTTCTCTATTCGCTCTATTCCCCGCAGTTCATATTTCTTGATTTCGGTGACGTTAGAGCTGGTTGCTACTTCAGAAAGTGTAAATTCAAAGCGCCCAGTTATAGTAACTTTTGTATCCCAGATTTGGGGCGCAAATATATCTGCCGAAACTTGGGCAGGCGGAGAGATAGATTGTTTAATTTCGCTAGTCATAACCAGCCTTTTTACTAGATACCTCTATCTTAAAGGAGTAGTAATAGAGTGGGCAGGATGCCCACCCCACAATACCTACTGCATTTGCCAAAGTACTTGCCGCAACACATCTGGCGGGACTCGATCGGTCACAGTTGCACCACCAATTTGTGTAGGTAAAACAAATCGCACCTTACCCGACTCGACTTTTTTATCAGTTTGCAGGGAATTGATAATTTCCTCAACATCCAAACCAGTAGGTAACTTTGTCGGTAATCCAGCTTTTTTAATTAGCTCATTTTGACGTTCCGCTGCTGCTTTATTCCAAGAGCGGATATCAACAGCGATCTGACCTGCCGCTACCATACCAATAGCCACCGCTTCACCGTGATTGACCGACTTGTAACCTGTTAAACTTTCTACCGCATGACCGATCGTATGTCCGTAATTCAGCAGCGCCCGCAAACCCGATTCTTTTTCATCTTTTCCTACCACAATTGCCTTCGCTTGGCAAGAATGTTTGAGGATAATTTGCAAGATTTCCTCCTCTAAGTAGCGCAGTTGATCGAGGCGCGAAGATTGCTCTAACTTGGCGAACAAATCGGCATCCCAAATCACGCCGTACTTAATCACTTCCGCGATACCAGCGCGAAACTCCCTTGGCGGGAGCGTTTTCAGCACATCCGGGTCAATTAAAACCAAGCGCGGCTGATGGAATGCGCCAATCAGATTTTTGCCTTTGGGATGGTTAACGCCAGTTTTACCGCCAATCGCCGCATCAACCATCGCCAGCAAGCTGGTGGGGACTTGCACGAAGTTAATACCGCGCAACCAAGAAGCAGCCGCAAAGCCTGTCATATCCCCAATCACGCCGCCCCCCAAGGCTACCATTGTGGAGGAGCGTTCCAGGCGATTTTCCAAAGCGAGGTTATAGATTTTTTGGAGAGAAGTCAGGGTTTTGTACTGTTCTCCCGCCGGCAGAATGCAACTGGCGACCTCAAACCCAGCAGCAGTGAGAGATGCGATCGCTCTTTCCCCATAACGCTTGAAAATAGCCGGATTGGAGACAACCAAAACTTTTTTGCCCAGATTCAGCGGTTTGCTTTCTTCGCCACTCATCCAAGCACCGAGTTTGTCTAAGCTACCAGAGGCGATCGCAATTTCGTAAGAATTCTGCGGTAAATTAACATGAATAACGGATTGCATTGTCTAAACCATCACTGAATCGAGGAACAAAAATGTCTGGAGTCGTAGCTTACGTTTTATACTTGGGTGCTGCCTACGCAGTCGCAGTAGGCTTGTTTTTAACTCTCAGAGCCGTTAAGCTCATTTAGGCAGCAGGGGCTAGGGCGTCGGGGTTAGGGGGAGAGTGGGGGAGTGGGGGAGTGGGGGAATAGGAGAATTAATATTTTTCCTTTTTCCATCTTCCCTTCTCTCTCCTCCCTCTCTCTGCATCTGACTTTTGACTTTTGACTTTTGACTTTTGACTTTTCCTAACCCCTAACCCCTACCCTTGCCAATTTTTTCTCTTCTCCCAGATATTCAGTCAATTGAGCTTCTATCTGCTTCCGCACAATCTGGCGATATTCCAGAAAATGTTCGTTGTGGGCGCACACAGTCAAGTAATGATCCCAAACGCCTGGATTGTGCTTGATGATACCAAACAAGTGATGCCAGAACTTCCAGCGAGTGTTGCGTTTCACACCCTGACGCCAGATTACAATACACAGCGCACGTAAATCTACCCAACTGGGGAATTTAAATTTTGGTTTTGCTTTCGTCGCACCCAGCATCAAGAAACAGCGATAAGTTCGATCCAAAAAGCGATCGGCATCGTATAATTCCCAAAAAGCTTCGATATATTCCCTACCAATCTCTTCCAAAGGCCGAGTTGGGATAAAATTCATCAAATTAGTTTGGTTAATACTGCTATCCTTGTGACGTAAGCGCCCCTCCTTTTCCAATCTGTTCCACAGCGCCGTATTCGGCAAAGCTTGCAACATCCCGAACATCACTGTAGGAATAGCTGCTGCTTCCGCAAACTGGACAATCCGCGTCCCCGCAGCAGATTTCTCACCATCAAAACCAATAATAAACCCAGCCATCGGGCGCAATCCAGCTTTGGCAATCAGCTGCACAGCCTCAATCAGAGGATTTCTCATGTTCTGAAATTTCTTCGTCAGCTGCAAACTATCCTCATCCGGCGTTTCAATTCCCAGAAACACCCCATTAAAATAGCACTCCACCATCAATTCCATCAGTTCCGGGTCTTGCGCCAAATCGATCGAAGCTTCTGTATTAAACGCAAACGGATAATCGTGTTCTGCTTGCCAAACTTTTAACTCCTTCAACAATAACTTCACATTCCGCTTATTGCCGATGAAGTTATCATCCACCATAAACACACTTCGACGCCACCCCAGTTCGTAGAGATAATCCAATTCAGCCAGGAGTTGCTGTGGTGTCTTAGTTCTAGGCTTGCGACCGTATAGCACAATAATGTCGCAAAACTCGCACTGAAAAGGACAACCTCGCGAAAATTGTACCGACATCGAATCGTAAGCATCGAATTCCAGCAAATCAAAACGGGGAATCGGCGTCTCCGTTACAGATGGTTTCTCTCCGTTCGCGTGAAAAATCCCCCTCGTCTGACCCCGTTGAATCGCCTCGACAAACATCGGCAGAGTAATTTCCCCTTCATCTAAAATCAGATAATCTGCGCCCGCCTCTTCTGCTTCTTCAGGTAAACTGGTGGGATAAGGGCCACCCACAGCAACTCGTTTGCCCCGTCTTTTGGCTTCCTGGATTTGGGCGATAAAGTCTTCTTTCTGCACAATCATCGCAGAGAGAATTACTAAATCTGCCCATTGCCACTCTGCCTCTGTGACCGATCGAATATTGCGATCGACCAGTTTAAATTCCCATTCTTGTGGTAAAATAGCAGCCACCGTAATCAAACCTAAAGGCGGCAGTAACACTTTGCGATCGACTAATTCTAAAATCTTTTCGTAAGACCAAAATGTTTTCGGAAACAGAGGATAAAGCAGTAAAACCCGCATTTAATGTTACTCCGTAGGATGTCTAATTGACTTAAGCCTAGCGCCTAATAGTTTAACTCTCATTTCCCGATTCCGATTCTCGGTCATCTAGATCCAGTCTGTAGTTCTTAACTCGCGCCAGCCTTTGTCCGCTTTCGACCGCAATACCGCTGCTTTTGAGAACATCGCTGAAAGTTGCACAGTAAACTGGCAAACCAAAAGTTGCTGGATTAACTGCATTTTGATAAGTAAAATGCCGATATTCCAAACAAAACCTATCCCACGGACTCATCTGAATTTTAAAGATAACGATAAAAAGATTAGCTAACCAAACAGATAAAGGCAAACGAAACAAAATTGGTTGATTCAGATAAGCGCAAGCCTCCTCCACTACTTGATTTACCGTTACTGCCGGATTTCCCAACACGAACTGCCGATACTCTTTTTTCTCCGGGGGATTCTCTATCAAGTATCCTACTACGTCGGCAATATCTTGGGAATGAATAAAGTGGAAGCTAGCATCTGCTTTGAAAAAGCGAATCAGCTTAATCCATTTTGTGATCCCGGGTAAGCCAGATGAAATATGAGAATAGGGATGTTGTGCATCGCCTCCTAAAACTAAGGTAGGAAACACAGCAGTTATGCGATCGTATATTGGCAAGCGCGATGCTTGACGCAGAAAATCGTGCTTGGAACGAATGTAACTTGTCCCCAGTTCTCTTGCTTCTTTGAGCAGTTGATTGTTGCGATCTAGGATACTGGCAGTGGAAAAGTAAATTATTTGCTGACATACTTGTCGATCGAGCAAATTCAGCAATTGAATATTTTTGTAGATATTGACATCTAGCACTTCCTGATCTGTACCGCCCCAAGACGTAGCAATCAGCACTGCACAATCGATCGTTTTGAGCAGCTTTGCATGGCGCGGAATCTGTCGTACATCGCCTCTGACGATGTTAATACCCGGACGAGCATTACAGTCAAAGCGCAGTTTGGCTGGATCTCTTACCAGCAAGTATAGTTCGTGTTCTGTCTCCCGAATCAGTTTTTCTACCAGGTATTGACCGATGCAGCCACTCGCACCGGTGATAAAAATTCGCTTGCCTTTATTCGTGGGTGATGATGGCTGGGGTGTGCGCGGAGAAGGTGCCGTTTCGCGGCTACCCAAATTAGTAGAAGCGTAAATTTCTGCTGGAGTTTTTGACTCTAAACTATCCGTTATTTCTGGTCTTTTACGCTCTTCTAAAAGGCTTTGTGAGGAGTTTGACTTTGTGCTTTCGTCTATTTCCGCTCTGTTAGCCTCTTCTCCAGAAATATGTGCAGCGTTTGACTCTGAATTATTCTCTAATTCTCTAATGTTAGGCTCTTCTACAGAAATTTCGGAATTGCTTAATTCAGCAGTTTCTTCAATTGCTAAGCGATCCCTTTCTGCTTGTAACTCCACTGGCGATAGCGATGATGTGACAGTCTCTTGCACTGCAATGCGATCGTCTTCTTCGATTAATTCCACTGGAGACATTGATGATGTTGCAGTCTCTTGCACTGTAATGCGATCGTCTTCTGCGATTAACTCCACTGGAGACATTGATGATGTGACAGTCTCTGACACTGCAATGCGATCGTCTTCTTCGATTAATTCCACTGGAGACATTGATGATGTGACAGTCTCTGACACTGCAATGCGATCGTCTTCTGCGATTAATTCCACTGGAGACATTGATGATGTTGCAGTCTCTTGCACTGTAATGCGATCGTCTTCTGCGATTAATTCCACTGGAGACATTGATGATGTTGCAGTCTCTTGCACTGCAATGCGATCGTCTTCTGCAATTAACTCCACTGGAGACATTGATGATGTTGCAGTCTCTTGCACTGCAATGCGATCGTCTTCTTCTTCGGCAATAACTTCAACCAAGATTATTTCCCGATCGGCTTCTACTTGCGGCTGATTTTCTTCTGTTGCGGAAACATCAGTCAAGTTTAATTCTCGACTCACCTGTGCGACTGAAATCTCAGCTTCTCGATCGGGAAGTGAAGAATATTCCAATTCTAAAATCGGCTGTATTCGTGGCTTAATTTCGTCTGTTTCTGGCACTTCGCTAGAGTTTGATTCCCGACTCACCTGTGCGGGTGAATTTTCAGTTTCTGCTTGAGATATTGCCATCGAGTTTGATTCTAAACTCGGTGGGATTTGTGGTTGAATTTCGGCTTCCACAGGAAGATTTGGCGAGTTCGATCGCATACTCGCCTGTGCTTGGAACCAATCTTCCGTTTCCAGTGCAAGTTCAGGAGAGTTCGATCGCATACTCTCCTGTGTTTCGGGGTGATCTTCCTTTGACTGTGGTAGCACAGGAGAGTTAGATTCTAGACTCTCCTTAGCTTTTGGGCTGTTGGGCTCTTCTGCTAGGGAATCTCCTATCACTCACACCTCTCACGTTTTAGCTTCTGGCCCAATTTTAGTACAGGGATTCAAGCGCGGACGGTTAGTAATTTATCAGCTTGCTTAGCAGTTTCAAAGAAGTGAGCCACATTTTCTTCTGGAGTACTGGGTAGAACGCCGTGACCCAGATTCAGGATGTGACCACGCTGGCCTGCTTTGCGAATTGTGTCGAGGATACGATCGCGGATAAAATCCTTGGAACCGTATAAAACACAAGGGTCAATATTGCCCTGTACCCCGACATCTGCGCCCAGCCTTGTCCTTGCCTCGGCCATGTCTACCGTCCAGTCTACACTAACAATATTGACGCCGGACTTGGCCATGCGTTCGAGTATGCCAGCGCTGCCGTTAATGTACAGGATCAGAGGCGTGTCTGGGTGGGTTGCTTTTACTTGTTCTACCACTCGCCGTTGATAGGGCATGGCAAAAACTTCGTAGTCTTGGGGGCTGAGTTGACCTGCCCACGAGTCGAACATTTGTACGACTTGGGCACCGCAGTCAATCTGGTAGCGCACGTAAACGGCGATCGCATCTGCGAGTTTACCCAAGAATTGATGTAGCATGGCTGGTTCGGAGAAAGCCATACTCTTAATAATGGTGTAATCTTTGGACGATTTGCCTTCAATCGCATACGCCGCCAGCGTCCAAGGCGCACCGACGAAACCGAGTACCGTTGCTTTGTGACCGACTTCCTGCCGCAATGTCTGCAAAATTTCCCGAATAAAGGGCAAAGATTCCTCTGGTTGCAGGGGATGCAGTTCGTTAATCTGTGCTTGGGTGCGGATGGCCGGCTCAATGATCGGCCCTTTGCTTTCTACAATGTCGAAAGGAATCCCAATTCCGGGTAGGGGCGTCAAGATATCCGAAAAGAGGATAACTCCATCGGGTTCAAATGCCCGGAACGGTTGCAAAGAGATTTCTATTGCCAGTTCTGGGTTTTCCGAGCGATCGCGAAATGAGGGATACTTATCCCGCAGGTCGCGATAAACCTTCATGTAGCGACCCGCTTGTCGCATCATCCACACGGGTGGGCGGTCTAACACTTCGCCACGAGCTGCCCGCAATAAATATGGTATTTGGCTTGACTCAGCCATGTAAACTACTTTCCCAATCAGTTTTTTGAGTGCATTTGCTAGCTTACCATTCCGGGATTGCCTTGTATGAACTACTCCGCCCAAATCAAAGATTTGGACGAAGTTTCTGACGCTTCACAGAGGCAGCTTGCTTGAACCCACCGCAGTAGGTAGAAGTAGAGGCTCCCTCTCCACGTTTTTCGAGGCTAGTTCCTAACCCCGTGCGAACATATTCTGCACACACCTGAGCCGAAGCAAAATCTCTATCACAGGTATAGCTGCATTTTTCGCAATTATGGACTCGTTCTGATAAAGTTTTAGGCTTAATGTGATGACATTTTGGACATTGTTGAGACGGTTTAACTTTTTGGGTAGGAACTTCTACAAATATTCCACCTGCTTCGTTAACTTTATACTCAATCGCTGACCGTAACATCCCGAAAGATACATCCAAAATTGACTTATTTAATCCTTTCTTGTACTTCCGATTTTTACCTTTACCTGCACGATTCATGTTTTTAACATTTAACTTTTCGGTAGCAACCATGCTATTACCGCTTACAATATGTGCTGCTACCTTGTGAATAAAATTTTGCCGTTGATTAGCTACTTTACGGACTAGCTTGTTAACTTTGCTCTGTGCTTTCCTCCATCTTTTTGATGCTTTAATCTTTTTCTTATAGTTAGGCGCTCGTTTCCGGCGTTTGTAACGGTTGGCTTGTTTGATTTTGGTTTGTACCTGCTTTAAATATCTTGGGTTGTCGATCACTAATTGCTCATACTCGCCATCACCTAAATGAACCGCCCCCATTACTGCAACATTACAACCAAAATCCAAACCAATTAACCCATTACCCGTTTCCCTTTGTACATCGCAAGCAACTGTGATTGAGGCGTACCATTTACCATTGCGATAAACAATAGTTAAAGTAGTAGGATTGCTCCAAGCTCTCGCTTTTCCCCTCATTTGGATATGTCCCAAATTGGAAATATCGAGATAACCATTAACACCTGTTGTGTGTGCTTTCCATCCAGCAGTACAGGGATAAGTCCACCCCGAATAATGTCTTAAAGATTTATAACGAGGGTATTTTCCTAATCCATGAAAAAATCGCTTTGTAGCAAAATCAACTCGTTTAATAGTTGCTTGTAATGCGTGGGAACCTAATTGTTTAAACTCTGGTAATACTTGGCGGATCACCTTAACTGCACGTTGTTGGTCAAAATAGCTAACACTTTTCTTATCTCTTTTATACGCAATCTGGCGGTCACTCAATGCTTGGTTATAAAGCCAGCAATGTAGTTTACGCCACTCAAACAATTTTACGGCTTGAGCTTGATTTGGATATAAGCGAAATGTTGTGCGTCGTGTTGCTATCATATTACTAATTTAGCATTGTCGTGCAAAGATGTCAACCAACTTAAACTCTTACAGGCATTGCGTTTACAAGATCAACTTACATATAATGTTCGTGACTAAATATCGACGTAAGGTCATTACTTCAGAAATACTTACTCGGATGGAGGAGATATTTTCTAGAATATGTATTAGACAAAAATATTGCGGTAATTGAATTTGGTGAAGAGTCAGATTGTGTCCATCTTTTAATAGACATTTCTCCTGATGTATCGCCATCAAAATTGGTCAACCATTTAAAAATAATTTCTAGTCGTTTAATTAGAAATAAATTTGCAAAACATATTAATAAGTTTTATGGAAAACCTGTTTTTTGGACAGGTGTTCCCAAGTGTAATTAGTGCAGCAGGTGGAGCGCCATTAGAAATATTAAAAACTTATATCCAGAACCAGGAAGAACCAGATTGATGCGTGTTTTAATATCCTGAGCGCCGCATTCCTCCCCCAAATCAAAGATTTGGAGGAGGAATGCGCGGCGGAAGACAGTTCAAAAAGCCTTGAATAGTAGTTACCAATTGCTTCAACTTGACTGGTTTGGTAAGGTATTCATCGACGCCGGCGGCAAAACAGCGATCGCGATCGCCATCCATCGCAAGTGCAGTCAAAGCAACGATCGGTATATGGGCTAAGTTTGGATTGCGGCGGATTTTCTGTGTTGCTTCCAGTCCATCCATTTCTGGCATTTGAATATCCATCAGAATCAATTCGGGCTTTTCCGACTCAGCCAACTGGATCGCTTCCAGACCATTTTTCGCTAAAAGAAGGCGATAGCCTTTGGCTGTTAGGTAGCTGGCGATCGTATTGATATTGACTTCGTTGTCCTCTGCCAGCAAGATTAAGGGGGATGCCTCTTGTTCGGGCTGACTGAGTTCGGGGTAAAGTTCGGCTTGGGTTTCCGGTGCGGATAAAGATGGTGCAGCCACAATGCAAGGTAGTTCGATCGTGAAGCAACTTCCCACCCCCAGTTCGCTGGTGACCCCCACCTGTCCGCCGTGAAGTTCGACGATACGTTTGACCAAAACTAGACCCAAGCCAGTGCCTGTATATTGACGGTTGAGAGCGCTATCGATTTGGATAAACGGCTGAAACAGTTTGTTGATATTTTCTGGTGCAATACCGATACCCGTATCGATGACAGCAATTTGCAAGCAGTTAGGGGATGTAATCTTGGCGGAATCAGAGTTAGTATTGTCCTGTTTAAGGCTGACTTCTAGGGTGATGCGTCCTGCTGCTGGCGTGAACTTGACAGCATTGTTGAGGAGGTTGATCAAGACTTGGCGGATGCGCCGTTCGTCGATCGATAAGTCAGGCAGATTGGCTGGTAGTTTAACCTCTAGTTGGATATTTTTTTTGAGAGCTTGTTGTTTGATAAATGTTAAACTCGACTGACACAGTGGCGCGATCGCAGTCCGAATAAAGTTTAGCTCTATCTGACCCGATTCTATTTTGGCCACATCTAGAATATCGTTAATTACTTCCAGCAAATGAGAACCACTGCGAGCGATCGTTTGTAAGGCTCTGATCTGTCGCTCGTTGAGACTGCCAAAAACTAGATCTTGCAGTCCTTCGGCCATACCTAGAATCGCATTGAGGGGGGTGCGAAGTTCGTGGCTCATATTGGCCAGAAATTCATCTTTGAGGCGGGTAGCGCGAGCGAGATTTTCGTTGGTTTGTTTGAGCTGGAGTTCGTATTGTTTGCGATCGCTAATATCCATTACCACACAAACGCAACTGCTGTCGGTTTCGGAGAGTAGGGCCACTCCAACTAGGACAGAGACTCGGCTACCATCTTGACGATAGTACTCTTTTTCCCACGGGTCGATCGTCCGGTAGCGTTCCAAATCTGCCATCGCGTTGCGATCGTTGGCAAGATATTCGAGAGGGGTGAGATTTATCCAATTAATCCGATCGGTATTTAGGTCTGCTCGCGTGTAGCCAATAATCTCTAAAAAGCGATCGTTTGCATCAAAAATTTGGCCGCTAAAATCGGTAAACATCATCCCCACAATATTGGATGCAAATACCTGGCGGAAGCGATTTTCACTGGTTTGTAGGGCGATTTCTGCCTGTTTGAGATCGCTGATGTCGGATAGAATTCCCTGCACGCCAATCACTTGCCCTTCAGCACTGTGAATGGGTGTGGCGCTGGTTCTTACCCAGACATAGTGGTGGTCTCGATGGCGATGTCGGAATTCTACATTATTCGATGTTTTGCCTAGTTGGATATGCTGTTTGCGATCGTTTTCTATGAATGGGAGATCGTCTGGATGCACGAGATCTGTAAACGGCTTACCGATCCATTCATTGGTGTCCCAACCAAACAATTTTTTAAACTGAGGAGAGAGATAAATAAGCGTTTTATTAATATCGCACAACCAGATCGTATCGTTAGCTCCTTCTACCAAACTTCGGTATTTAGCTTCGCTCTTTGCTAATTCGGCCTCAATTTGTTTGCGATCGCTGATATCAGCCATATATCCGACTATTTCGACCGGATTTCCCTCCCGATCGCGAACTAAGCGAAATTCATCCCGCACCCAGCGGTAGGTGCCATCTTTGTGCAGAAAACGGTATTCAGAAATATTGTGTCCCCGCTCGAACACGTGGGAAAGTTCGGCAAATATTCGCGGAGCATCTTCTGGGTTAATATGGTCTGCCCAGAATTCAGAAGAGGACAGGAATTCTTCTGAGGTATAACCCATCAGCGTGCGGATATTATCGCTGATAAATGTAGCGCCATAGTTGGGATTGAGTTGGCAGGTATAGATCGCCGCCGGGGTAGAAGACAGGACAAATTGCAATCGATTTTTCAATCGTTCATTTTCCCGTTCTGCTTGTTTGCGATCGCTGATATCCAGCACTACACAAATAGTTCGATCGATCGTACCCGGAAGCAGTGCCGCCCCAATCAAGACAGAGATCCGGCTGCCATCCTTGCGATAGTATTCCTTTTCCCAAGGGGTAATATAGCCATACTGGATCAGGTGTTCCATCGCTATAATATCGGCTGGTATATGTTCCTCTGGTGTCATCGCATCCCAATGGATCGCACCGGCATTCAGTTCTTCTCTGGTGTAGCCAATCATTTGTAAGAAGAAATCGTTGGCAGCAGTGATATTTCCCTGAAAATCCGCAAATATCATACCGACGACACTAGAATCAAACATCCTACGGAAGCGCATTTCACTTTCTTGCAAAGCAATTTCCGCCTGTTTCATTTCTGTGATATCGGAGACAACTCCAAGGATTTGCCGATCGGTAGTTGGGAGATCTTCGACAAGAATGCCCCATACGGCAAGCCAGCGAATTTCGCCATCTAATCGCCGAATCCGATATTCAATGCGATACGGTGCTTTTGTCTCAAAAGTACGGGAGATAGACTCTAGCACCCGGTCGGTGTCTTCTGGATGCAGCATAGCGATAAATGTTTCTCGATCGCCAGAGAAAGTACCGGGTACAAAGCCAAAAATTTCTTGTGTGCGATCGGACCAAATCAGTTTGCCAGTTGTCAAACTACAACTCCAAGTACCCATTTCGGCAGCATCTAAAGCCAGTTGCAGCCGCAATCTTTCTGCTTTGAGGATTTCCTCTGCTTGTTTGCGATCGCTGATATCTTTGCTGAAACTGTAATTCCCCACAAAATTGCCAATTTCGTCATAAGCAGCAATCATGGTAACTTGCTGATAGAAGCTCGATCCATCTTGGCGAATACCCCTAACTTCTACTTCCGCTTTATTAGTTTTAAGCATTTCTCGATAAGCTGCTTCCATCATGGCAATGTCATCTGGATGGACGGTTTGAAACCATTGCATACCGATCGTTTCGTTAGGTTTGTAGCCGCACAATTTCGCATAGGCAGGATTGGCTGACACATAGCGTCTATCAATATCTAGCCGCGAAATACCCTCCACCGCATTTTGCAAAGCTTCATTGAGATTTTGTAATTTAGCTTCGATCTGTTTATTTTCCGTGATGTCTGTCAGAGTGCCAATATAGCCAATCAATCTGCCATCAGGATCGATTTCTTCAACCACCTGAACGTAGAACCAATGAACAGTACCATCGGGGCGCAAATGTCTGCCTTCACCGCAGTTAAAAATTTGATTGCCTTTGTGAGATTGTGTATATCCTTGCCTGTATTGTTCTAATAACCGATCGCGATCTTGAGGATGCAGGCTATCGATCCAACCTCTGCCCAAGGCAGATTCTGTCGGTCTGCCTGTCATCTCGCTCCAGCGATCGCTAACATAGACACAGTTGAATGGTGTATCAAATCGGAAAATGGCTACTGGCGCAGCAGCCGCTAAGGTAGCATAGCGACGTTCGCTTTCTCGCAGGGCTATTTCTGCCTGTTTGCGGGCGGTAATGTCGCTGTCCGATCCAATCATACGAACGACTTGTCCGGATTCATCCCGTAATGCTTGGGCGCGATCTAAAACCCACATATAAGAGCCATTTTTGCGACGTACCCGATATTCCACTTCAAAGAATTCGGTTTTGCCGACAAAATGCTCGTCAACAGCAGCCATAACGCGCTCGAAGTCATCCGGGTGAATTCGACTCAGACACTCATCGAGTGTATTGCCAATTTCCTCACTGGTAAAGCCGCGCATTTCTTTCCAGCGATCGGAGAAGAAGATCCGATCGGTTTTGAGATCCCAATCCCAAATACCATCGTTTGAGCCTTTGAGTGCCAAATGCCACCGTTCTTCGCTGGCTTGCAAAGCAGCAGTGCGATCGGCAACCAAACTTTCTAAATTCTGATTTAATTGTTGCAGAGTTTTTGCTGCTAGATCTCGTTCGATGGCAATTCCAGCAATATTTGCGATCCGGATAATATTTTCTAACTCTTGGGTTTGGGGTGTACAAATCCGGCGATAATAAATTGCAAATACTCCCAGAATACGACTGTCACTGCCAATTATCGGGATCGACCAGCAGGCTTTCAATCCATATTCCAAAGGCAAATTTCGATAGTTTTTTGTGAGTGGATCGGTGGCAATATCGGAGACGATGACGGGTTCCCGACGAAAAGCTGCCGTGCCGCAGCTACCAACGCCTTCACCGATGGAGATGCCATCGATCGCCCGCAGGTAGGCTTCTGGCAATTGAGGAGCTGCTTTGCAACGCAATTTGCCATCGCGATCGCACAGCATAATCGAACAGAGAGAATCGACTATTTGCAATTCCACAGTACCGAGCAGGGCATCTAAAATCACTGATAGCGGCTCTGCTTTGGCAATGCGCTCCAAAATGCTGTTTTGCAATTTCAGCATTGTCTGGGCTTGCTTGCGTAAGGTAATGTCTGCACTGGTACCGATAATGCGATAAATACGGGATGAATTATCTCGGATGGGATTGAGCGTGGTAAGCCACCAGGTTGGTGTGTTGTTGGAGACCACACATTGTTCGTAGGAAATGGCAGAGCCTGTGCGAACGCAGTTAATATAATGAAAATTTTCTTCTGGTGAATTTGCGTCTATTTCTTCTATTAATTTACCCCATAACCTGGCGGCGATTGGGTTGAAGGCAATGTGTCGAAATTCTCCATTTTCTAACACATCAACCGTAAAAATTGCCTGTTCGACTCCTTCATAAATACTTCGCAAAAACTGTTCGCTTTCCTGTAATGCTTGTGCGGTTTGCTTGAGTGCAGTCAGATCGTGAGTTGTCACTACAACCCCAGTAATAGTGCCATCAAGCTCGAAATAGGGATTGTAGGTGATTCTGATAAACTGACGGCTGCCGTTTTGATAATGAAACCATTCTTCGTATTGCTGGACTTCACCTGCCAGACAGAGATCGAGGCGAGGTTGAACGCTCGTGCTGAAAATGCTTTCGCCACACAGTTCTGTAACGGAATGGCCGACAATTTCTGGCGAGGATTTCTGATTTTGCTCTAAGTAAAGATGGTTGACGAAACGATAAATATAGTTGCGATCGAGCAGAGCAATGCCATCAGTGGCGCTGGCAATCATCCGTTCGTACTGACGCAAAACTGACTCGGCAACTTTGCGATCGGTGATATCTGTATGGGTTCCAATTACCCGCAGGGGTTTACCGTCTGCTGTCCGCTCGATGACCTTACCGCGATCGAGAATCCACTTGTAGCTGCCATCTTGGCATTGAATGCGATGTTCGTTTCGATAAGTGGGGGTTTGACCTCTTAAATGCTTGTTCAAATCGGCATAACAGCTAGCTTTGTCATCGGGGTGTACGCGGCTGTCCCATTCTGCCAGAGTATTGCCCACTTCAGCATCGCTGTAACCGAGCATGGCTTTCCATTGTCTGGAAAAGAAAACTCGATCTGTCTGAATGTTCCAATCCCATACACCATCTCCCGATCCTTCTAGAGCAAATTGCCAGCGAGCTTCGCTTTCTCGGAGGCGAGCTTGAGCTTGCTTTCGTTGGCTCAGTTCTTCCTGTAACTGTTGGTGGATGGTGGCTTGCTGGAGGGCGATCGCCAGATGTAGCGATAATGCTTGTAACAGTTCTACTTCCGATTGTTGCCAGTTGCGGGCGTGCTGGCTTTCAGTCGCATTGAGCAAACCCCACAACTCGTCCCCACACATGAGCGGCACCAAAATTTTAGCTCGAATTTGGAGGCGGATTGTCATGTCCCGATGGCAGTCTGACATTTCGGTCGTGTAGATATCTGATACGACACGAATCTTGCCCTGACGATAAATTTCGGCCATATCCTCTTTAAAGCAGGTGTCCCGAACTCGTTCGCCGATCGTCGA
The DNA here is from genome assembly GCF_041929145.1 of Aerosakkonema sp. BLCC-F183. NCBI lineage: Bacteria > Bacillati > Cyanobacteriota > Cyanophyceae > Aerosakkonematales > Aerosakkonemataceae > Aerosakkonema > Aerosakkonema sp. BLCC-F183. Next base: position 45,894 of record NZ_JBHFNU010000037.1, read on the forward strand.
TCGGGGTGAATCGGTGGATTCTGCGACGGCAATACTTTCCCAATCAGCGATAAATTGCCAAATGGTGACGCGATCGCAGCCGAGTACCTGCCTGATCTGAGCTACGGTTGTCTCCAAAATTGTTTGTAGGCTTAGGGACGATCGGATTTGTGCGGCGAGATCGGCAATTAATTTCTCTTGTTGTACTTTGGCATTGAGTGCAGCTGTCCTGGCTTCGACCTGCTGTTCTAGTTCAACGGTACGATTTTTCAGCAGTGTGATTTTCTCGGCTTCCAGTTGCGCTACCTTTACTCCCAAAACTTCAGCTAAGTTATAGAGTTCTAGGGGATGGAGGATTTGCAGCAAACTGCTCTGAGTGACAATTCCCAATAGTTCTCCGCGCTTTCCGGTCACCGCTAATCGATGGATGAAGTGCTGCTCCACAATTTGTTGCACTGTCCGGAGCGAGTCGTCCGGCTTGACAGTAAAAACGGGCGTACTCATAACTGTCTTTGCTTGACAAGTCTGCAAGTTCAAGCCCAATGCTTGAAATTGCACTAGATCTCGTTCGGTTATAATCCCGATGGGAATTAGTAGGGTTTCCGTAGCATTACTGATAGATTCGACAATTATTACGCAACTGATACGGTGGTCTGCCATTGTTTGGGCGATCGTCAGTAGGGAGGAATCGGCTTTGGCGCTAATCACTTTGCCGGTCATCACTTCAGCTACCTGACGCAACCGCAACAGGTCGATCGGTCGGGAAGTTTGCTGCAAAGTCTGATGAGTTAAGAGTCCCACTGGGCGATTCCGCTCGTCTACGATCGGCAAATGGCGAATCTTGTACTGTTGGAGCAAATTAATCGCCAAAAATAAATCTTTGAAGTCAGACTCGCGCAGGGTAATGACGGGATGTGCCATCACCTGGCGGATTGCCCGATCGAGGGGTTGTTGCTGGGCGATCGATCGCACAACATCCCGCTCGGTCCAGATGCCGATAATCTGTTCGTTTTCCGCTACCAATACGCAGCTCGATCGCGCCTCTAGATAAAGGTCATTTTTTTGGCTGTCTTCCGTTCTGGTCGTTTGGCAGAACGATCGTGCGCCGCTCATTTGCGCGATCGCATCTATGACTGTCGTATCGGGTGAAACCACTAAGGGATTGCGGACGATCGCAGACTTTAGTGGTGGCGGTATAACATCTGTGACGCAAGTAGACATAAATTTATATGGTTTTCTGGTTTAGTTTTTCCTCAAACACTTGCTGCTTGTTTGGGCTAACCTATGTTTGAGCGGTATTATAATCCGAACAAAGTAAATGGCCAGTCTCAATCTTGTGCCAATTGGTAAAGCCAAAAAGCAATACGTTTATTCGCTTTTATTTATTTTTTCTGATTCAATACAGCTTTATTTTTATTCCCAGCAAGTTTGGTGTCCATAGCCTGTTAATTTTGGCAATTGTCTCAATTTGGTTCGATCGATGTCCCAGTTTGGGTTGGTAGCCTTAAGCACTGATGCTTAATTCATTATAAAGAGCTTACGAAGAGTGTTTCCACAGTCCTGCCCGTTTCCCCACCCACTCAGAAACCTCGGCACAGTCAAAACTACTCAATGACCGAATTACTGACAGCAGCAGGATTACTACTTTTACTTATGTAACAAACAATTTTGTAAGTAATAAACAAAATTGTTGTAGCTGTTTTGGTTCATAGCATATTTAAACATAAAAGTAAATAGGAGCGAGGGGGCCATCAGGAAATACACAGTATTTTCCAAAAATAGCTTCTGTAAGAACACGGAAAAAACTAAATCAATCAAAAATAGATAGTAGGATTACAGACAACAAATTTACATTTGTTTAGAATAGATTTTTACCTCCCCCTTTACAACCCAAAATAAAGTTGATAGATTCATATTGTCAGGTGGCAAGGCAAACGCTAAGCCCCCAGAAAACAACAACAACAATGAGTAAAAGGTAAAAAACAATGGCTGTCGAAAAAACCAACTCTTCTTCTAGCTTGGCTGAAGTTATCGATCGCATTCTTGACAAAGGTATTGTTGTAGACGCTTGGGCTCGCGTTTCGCTAGTTGGTATTGAATTACTCGCGATCGAAGCTCGTGTTGTCATCGCTTCTGTTGAAACATATTTGAAGTATGCTGAAGCAGTTGGTCTAACTCAATCTGCTGCGATGCCTGCTGCGTAAAAATTGAGATAATTCTACAATCTGACGATTGAGAACATCTTAAATTTTTCACAAACTTCTGCTTTTGTTTAACTCTCTCAAATTCGAGATGCCGCGTTATACGAGCTGGATGCAACAAAACAGAAGTTTAATATAACCACAGTCGCTCTGAATTTTAAAATGAGCGATTGTGGTTTATTCACTCACGGATACTTACTCTTATTGAGGAGAACTTCATGATATCCTTAATGGCAAGAATCCGGCAGGAGCATCGTTCTATAGCTGAGGAAGTAACTCAACTATTCAGAGATACTCAAACATTTCTGTCGGATACCGCTACAACCAGACAAGATCGAGCTAAACAGCAAGCAAAAGAACTGTTTGAATTTCACCAAGATTTACAGAAAGAAAATCGCGACTTCTTAACAGATACCCATCAGGAACGGATGGAGCAAGCGAAAAAACAAGCTGAAGATCTGTTTAAATTTCACCAAGATTTACAGAAAGAAAATCGCGACTTCTTAACAGATACCCATCAGCAACGGATGACTAACGCTAAGGAACAAAGCCAGCAGCTAGGTCAATTCCGTCGGGATCTGTTTATTAGCATTTTTGGAATTCCTAGCTCTAGTCTTTCCTCAAAGCAACCTCCGAATTCATCAAAGCAGTCCACAAGTTCGCCAAATAATTCATCAAAACTGCCAACGAATTCACCTTCACCAAAACCGCCACCAAATCCATCAACACCTCCAGCCGCAAAAGTTGCTGAGGCGGAGTCTCAATCTAAAATATAAAACCCCGTCTACTAACTGTATACGGGACAGTTTGATTTAGGGACAAGGGAAATACAATCTTGTCTCCTAAGTTTTTCCATTTTAGGCTGGTAGCCAGACTCCCAATCTCCTAGTTACTTTTGCTAGTCAGAATGGGAACTGCAATCGAAAAGATAAAACCCCCCTATCTGCTAGCAAATTTCGCTAGTAAGACTGGGGGGTAAGCAATCAAAAAACAACAATGAGTTTAGGTTTTCAACCACGACATTCTGTGTGCTTACTGAAATTCCTAAAACTCAGCTTAGCAGCACAATTCCCGCCCTCACGGATTCGGGCTTCCTGCTTCTTAGGGAGAATTGTTTCTTAACCCTCCACAGGCAGCAACGATTTGTCTAACCGCCGTTGCCAGGTATTTAGATTTTTAATGTTGGATTTTTTTAATCTTATTAATAGTATATCTTATCAATTTCATAAGTGCAACATTACTAGACAAGTATTTATACGTAACTTTTATTTGAGCGAAGGTTGGCGATCGAATAAATCTGAAATATGGTTAGATGCTTTGTTTAAACGAGTCGATCCCTAACTTTATATCCAGTCAGTAACTTACCCAAGTTTAGCAGAAAAATGAAAATAATTTTCTTCTAAAGATTATGCTAAAATTCTAGCGTAATGAGGCGAAAAAAAACAATGCTATTGTACGAATTTAAGCTGAAAGGCAAAGCCAAACAATATGGCTTAATTGATGAAGCGATTAGAACTGGCTTGTTTATCAGAAACAAGTGCATTAGATATTGGTTGGACAACTCCAAGGTTGGCAAGTACGAGCTAAGTGCCTATTGTAAAATCTTGGCATCTGAATTCAGCTTTGCTAAAAAACTGAATTCAATGGCAAGACAAGCATCGGCAGATAGAGCTTGGGCGGCGATTTCACGGTTTTATGATAATTGTAAAAAAAAGATCGATCTCAAGAAAGAATTTCCTAATTTTAAGAAGCGGGCTCATTCAGTTGAATATAAAACAACTGGTTGGAAGCTATCAGAAAACAGGAAGTATTTAATCTTAACTGATGGCTTTGAAATTGGCCAACTTAAACTGATCGGAACCCAGGATTTGCATTGCTATCAATTATCAGATATCAAGCGCATCAGGTTAGTCAGACGGGCAGATGGATATTACGCCCAGTTCTGTATCGCGTGTAATCGTGAAATCAAAACCGAACCAACCAAAAGGATGATTGGGCTTGATGTTGGTCTGACTCATTTCTATACAGATTCAGACGGCAATCAGGTAGATAACCCTAGATACTTGCATCGTTCGGAAAAAGCATTAAAACGATTACAAAGAAGAGTATCTAGAAAGTTTCGTGCTGGTCAAAAACCGTCTAAAAATTACATCAAAGCCAAACAAAAATTAGCTAAAAAACACCTGAAAGTTAGTAGGCAACGTAAAGATTGGGCGTGTAAACTAGCCCAATGCGTAATTCAGTCCAACGACTTGATTGCTTATGAAGACTTGCAGGTGAGAAATATGGCTAGAAATCACAAACTAGCTCAGAGCAATAGCGATGTAAGTTGGTATCAGTTCCGAGTTTGGTTGGAGTATTTTGGCAGGGTGTACGGGAAGATAACTGTAGCCGTTCCACCTCAATACACCAGCGTTAACTGCTCGAATTGCGGCAATGAAGTCAAGAAAACGCTTAGCGCTAGAACTCATAAATGTAGTTGTGGATTGGTGTTGCATCGAGAAACGAATGCCGCAATTAATATCTTGATGAAAGCATTAAGTGTGGTAGGGCATACCGGAACTTGGGCAAAAGATGCCCTCAACGCTTGGGGAGAGTTGTCTCTCTATCTAGAGAGCGGGTAAGGGTTGAGGGTCGCCCCTCCAACAGGTTGAAAAGCGCTGGGAGGGGATAACAGGATATTATTTAACTACGCAAACTCCAGCAACGGATACCGCACATCGCTGACTGTTTCTACCGGGAGTACCAGCTTGTAAGTTACGAGTGCTGGTATTGTAAGTGTATTCTCCCGCTGGGTAATTGCGGTTTGAATTGGCGCAATACCTGTAAATTTGATTGGATTCTTCAAAAGAAACTACAACCAAAGAACTTGTTGCCGCCGGACAGGTATCCAGCACTCGCAATCCCAATTCATCTTCCAAAATTTGTCTTCTGGAATCGTTGAGTGAAGATGAACCTCCGGCAACAGTTGTGCCTTGTTTTAAATTGCCGCTGACAGCATCATAAGTGTATTCTCCGGCTGGATAAACGCGGTTGGCGTTGGCGCAATATCTGTAAGTTTGAGTAGATTCGGGAAAAGAAACGACTACCAAAGAATTAGTTGCGGGAGGACAGTTATCCAGCACTCGCAATCCGAATTCATTTTCTAATATGCGTCGTTTGGCATCGTTAGTTGAAGAAGAACCTTGGGCAACAGGAGCGCCTGTTTTAATCTCGCCGCTAATAGCATCGTAGGTATATTCTCCGGCGCGATAAACGCGATTGGGACTGGCACAATACCTGTAAGTTTGTGTGGATTCGACAAAGGAAACGACAACTAAAGAACTGGTGGCGGGAGGACAGTTATCCAGCACTCGCAATCCAAATTCATCTGCCAGAAGTTGTCGCCGTTTATCTGCGTTTGGAGAAGCTGGATTTTGGGCAACTGAGTTATCGGAAATTCCAGAAACGGAAAGGGTGTATCTTCCCCGCGTGTTATTCTGACCTAATACTAAAAGTCGATATTCTCCATTAGCGGGTACTCGGTAACGCAGGGAATTCTGGGTATCGTCGTAAGCAACTTGGCGTTCGTTTTGCGATGAAATTAAAACTAATACTGGTGCGAGATTGCCTTCTTCAACATCGACGGAAATTTGGATCGTATCTCCTTGCTGGGCGTTAAAGGTATATTCTTCTCCAGTAGCTGTTTGAATGGGAGAACCTGTTCTTGTTTGGTTTCTAAATCGGAAGGTGGGAGAGTTAGCGCGGATGACTCCATTAACGCTATCTCCATCATTGAGTCTTTCTGCTGCACCGACAATATCACCGATCGCTATTACCATCATCCCTGCGATCGCAACACTTGCAGCTATTTTCTGGAAAAACTGACGATCGATCTTCATCATGCCCCCTCACCTGTTTTTGAAACTTTGCTGGTTGTTTCGACAGATTATGACAGATTATAGATATCTACGGTTCCTGGAGCATCCCAAGTATTACGTAAAACTAAGCATACCTCGATCGCCATCTAATTCTACTGGAACTCCCATCGGTAAGCAGGCGTTGGGGCCGTCGTGACCGAAGGGCAAGTCTGATACGATGGGTATGCCAAGGTCGGATAAGCGATCGCGCAACACTTCCTCTATACTGAAACTGGGAATTCCCTCTGGAGCCTCGCAACGACTAAATCTTCCCAAGGCAATTCCTTTCACTTTCTGGAATATTCCCATCATCCGCCATTGGGTTAATTGTCTGTCAATCCGATAAGGAAATTCTGTGACATCTTCTAAGGCTAAAATTACTTCCTCTAATTCTGGTTGCAACGGCGTTCCCAATAAGTGTGTTGCTACTGTTAGGTTAGCTGGTAATAAAATGCCGCTAACTTTTCCGCCACCCCATCCTAGACCTTGTAACGGTTGTAAACTGCGTCCTTCCACCAAATCAAATAATCTTTGAATTGACCAATCCGGTTCTGATGCTATCGTGGTGAGTAAGGGGCCGTGAACGCCTGCAATTCCAATTTGACAAAGACTCCAAAGCAATGCAGTTACATCCGAAAAACCAATTAACCACTTTTCGATTTTGGATTTTGGATTTTGGATTTTGGATTGGGAAATTTCCCCTTCATCGATTGTTATGTTAGGATATTCTGAAACAGTCCATCTCCAATCTTCCAACAATCTAGTACTTCCGTAACCGCCTCTGGCACAGAGGATTCCCTTGACTTCTGGATTATGCCATGCTTCTTGTAGTTGGCGGCGACGATGTTCGTCTTTGCCGGCGAGGTAGCCCCATTTTTCTTGCACGTTGGTAACTTCTACACGATAGCCGCGATCGCGCCAGATTTGCACCCCTTTTTCCAATGCTTCTATTTCCCGTAATGCACCGCTGGGTGTAACTACGTGCAGCAAGTCACCTGGTTTTAGCGGCAAAGGCAGTTGGCATGATTTCATGATTGTGACGATCGAAATAAACAAACTCTCTAACTTCAAAAGAGTTTAGCTTTAAGCTGACGCAAGAGCTTATCTCAGTTAATTCAAACTTCAGCTAATTTCCAGATACTCTGTTGGCTGTTCCTGTTGCTGATTTAAGGTACTATTCTTGCGACCGTAGGTGAAATATACTAACAAGCCAAGTCCCATCCACGCCAGTAATAGCAACCAAATATCGATAGAAAGAGCGACCATTTGTAGGGCAGATGTAATTACTCCTAAAATCGGCACTAAAGGAACGAGGGGTGTTTTAAAAGGTCTGGGCAAATCCGGTTGGCTACGGCGTAAAATTGGTACGGCAAGGGAGACAATTAAAAATGCGAATAAAACTGCCATCGAACTCAATTCTCCCAACAAGCCGATCGGCAACAATCCGGCGCAGATGGCGGCGACAATTCCCGATGTAATAGTGGCGATGTGCGGTGTTCTGAATTGGGGATGAACTGCTGCTAATAGAGGTGGTAACAATCCATCTTTGGCCATAGCGTAACAAACTCTCGATTGTCCCAACAGCGATACTAAAATTACCGAACTCAAACCTGCGATCGCTCCGATTTTAATTGTTGGCGGCAACCAGGGCAATTGCTCTTTTATCGCATTTACGCCTACAGCAATGGGGTCGGGTACATTCAGTTGTTGATAAGGTACAATTCCCGTCAACACCAGCGATACTCCTACATAAAGGATAGTGCAAATGAGCAAGGAACTCATAATTGCGATCGGCATATCTCTTTGGGGATTTCGCGCTTCTTGTGCTGCACTTGCAACTGCATCGAAACCTGTATAAGCAAAAAAAACCACCCCTGTACCGCGCAAAATTCCACTCCACCCAAAGCTGCCGAATTCTCCGGTATTAGGCGGTATAAAAGGGGTCAAATTTTGGTTATTGATGTGAGCGAATCCCAAAAAGATAAACATTAAAATAACCGTTATTTTAATGATGACGATCGCATTATTAAATTTTGCCGTTTTGCGAATTCCTACAGTTAGCAATACCGTCATTAGCACCACTATAAACATCGCCGGTAAATTGAGCGGCGGATTGCAAAACTGTGGCGGAATTACAATTCCTACATCTTTTAGCAAGCTGACTAAATATCCCGACCAGCCAACTGCAACCGTGGAAGTGCAAAAGATATATCCTAAAATTAAATCCCATCCAACTATCCACGCTACAACTTCGCCCAAAGTAGCATAAGCGTAAGTGTAAGCGCTGCCAGCAATGGGAATCATGGTTGCAAATTCCGCATAGCACAGTGCCGAAAATGCACAGCCAACACCTGCCATCGTAAATGATATGACAACTCCTGGCCCAGCGTGATTGGCAGCTGCCTGTCCCGTTAGCACAAAAATCCCCGCACCGATGAGTATACCAATACTCAGTGCGATGAGATGGAATAAACCGAGCGATCGATCCAATCCATGACCGTTTTCTGCCGCAGCTTCTTGGACTAATCTGTCTACCGATTTTTTATTAAATAATTCATTCACCATTGGTCACTAGATTTTGGATGAGAGGATTTGGGATTTTGGATTGACTGGGCCTTAAAAGGACAGGAGATCTAATTCGTCAAAAATTTTTTTCAGGAGTAGCTTAACATATATATATCCAGATTTTGCAGCAGAGTCAGAAATCGGGTTTTTTCAGACTTAAGCAACTAACACATTAAATAAATATCGGCAATAACGCTTGTGAGGTAGCGTCTCGCCTGCCAAAGAGTGAGTACTCTCCCACTCCCCACTCCCCAGATTGTGCCAAAATAATCTCAATATCGAACAACTCACCGTGCGATGCGTTGGAAAAGAGGGGACAAGTTGCAAGATGGCAAGTATACCATCCGGGAAGTGCTGGGAGATGGCGGTTTTGGCATCACTTATCGCGTCAGAGAGCAAAATGGTAAGCAGTTCGCGGTCAAAACTCTCAACGAGACGGCGCAGGCGAGAGGCGACTTCGATAAGTTGCAGCAAGATTTTCTCAACGAGGCGCTGCGACAGGCGAAGTTCAATCATCCTCATATCGTGAAAGTTGATAAGGTTTTTCAGGAATCTGTACAATTTTTGGCAATTGAATAATTTCTTTCATTTATGGAGTTAATTTCAAATTTTGGGAATATTTATTTAGATAGTCATTTTATAGTCTTCTCTTCTCTCGCGTCGAGACTTTTAAAGTGTAACATATAAAGCTTTCCGAAAATTATTAAGATTTGTCAACAAAAGATTTTCCACGAAACATTGAGCTTTCTGGGTTTTCGATACCTGACACTGAGAAGAAAGAAGAAAAAGCTGCTAGAAACTGCCGGATTTTAACAATTAAAATGTCAAACATAGACGAACAGGCAATTAGAGCAAAATTAGAACAAGGCATCAACAAAAATCAACAGCATATTTTCCGCCATAAAGAAGGACATTTATTAACCCAAGTTGCTAGTTATAAGATTAGTCTGATTCTTTGTACGTAGTTGGGCTTTAGCCCCCTTATGCCAGGTATAATAAGAGGGCTAGAAGCCCAACTACGTACCTTTATGGGCGGATCGGATCTGTGCGTTACCTCGATCGCGGCCAAAAGCGAATCACCAACCAAGTCAGCGCCCCTGCTAAAATTGTTATACCCAAGTTATAGACAAATGTTGTAGTAGGTGATACCCAAGGTTGCGGAACGTGCAAAGAATTGGCGACAATGTGTGTAACGGGATCGTCAAAGCCTTCCGGCGGCAAATCTCCAAATAAGGTTATAGCACCAAATCCTACTCCTAAAATAGCGACGGCATTTTGGAAAATGCTACCCCGTTCTGCTTCGTCAACTTCCACTCGACTGCGAAGCGTGTTAATTGCACTATCTATTAAACTCAAACCTAGCTTTAAATTGTCAGAATCTTTTGTGATTTGGAGGAGGTATTTATTTTCAGCTAAAGCGCTAAATTCCTGCATGAATTCCAGTTCGCTATTTGCACCCGCTTTTTTAGCGATCGTTTCCCATCGTTTTTTATAATTGCCCAAGTTTATATCAATAGCGTGAATTTGAAAATCTAGATATGTTAGTTCTATAGAGTAGGGATTTAACGTTTCCTGTACTTGCTCTAACTGTTGACCAATTTGTTTTAAATTTAATTCTCTTTGATTGCCTTTTCGATAAAATTTTATACTATTTTGTATAATTGCTAAATACTTTTTCAGGGATTGTTTCAAAAGCCTGCTTTGACCGTAACACCAGAGGATTTTGTGGCGATAGTAAAATAAACGCATCCAATCATAATAAAACTTTGCCCCCTTTCTAGCAGCATCTTCATGAGGATAGAAAATAATAATAACGTGGATATTTTCTTGAATATCTTGAATGCTTGTTGCCGATGTCGCGCTTTCGGAAATCTTCACCCTGTACCGCGACAGTTCAAATATATTTGCACCTAAAAATAGCCCTTTACCTTCCAAGTCTTGTTCCCAACTTAAACCTGGCATTAACGCTTGATAACAAGCTTTGGCAACATTTTCTATGCTATAATTGTCAGCGTTGGACACTTGAGCGGAAATCAACCAAGTTTGGCCAATTGTAGCCACTTGATTGTTCAATCTTTTTTGCTCGATATCAACTTTCAGAGCTGCAAAACATTCTGCTGGTTGAGGATCGGTTTGATTGTTAACAGAACAATCTACCAACAAACCATAAGTATCCCCCAGACGCACCGGATAGTAATAACCTTCAACAGAATAGGGTTCATCGTTAGCGGCAAACCTTTTAGTTTTTGGCTTAACTAAAAGTTCGACATATTCTGCTTCAAAATCGCTATCAAACTGAAACAGAATTGGGCGAACGCTTTCCGGAAGTTTTTTCAGAAAAACTTCCCGATTTTTTTCCATTTCTTCATGTGTATCGCCCGCCCCATTTCTCAGGTCATACAGAAATAAATCTAGCGTCGGATAGATGATGTCAGTCATTCGATTTTGGATTTTGGATTAAAAAAATTCCTCCCGATAACCCAGATAAACACAAACTATCTGCGTTTATCTGCGTTTATCTGCGGTTAAAAATCTATCAATCTATTTCTTCGCGCCAATGAATTGTTTTAATTGCTCGAAACGGCCTAACTTTTTGGTCAATTCCACAGGGTCGGGATTACTCAAAATACTGATGACCATGTTGTTAATTTCATTGCTTTCAAAATCCGATTCATCCGCCTCTGGATCGAAGCCGCGGTTAACTATTGCGAACATCGGTGAGATAATTTTTTCTACTTCAAATTGAGTCGGAATAAATTCTTTCGGAATATTGCCATTCACATTATCCAGTTGCGATTTAGCAGATTGATATAATTGATTTAAGTTTGGGTTTGCTGCTATTACCGCCATCAAAGTTGGTTCGATATCAGATTCCCAAGCATCCGGGTCGAGGGAAAGTTGTGCAGCGACATCGGATAAAGTTGATTGTTCATCTTCGCTTAAGGGAGATTCTAAATCCTTAAGCGCTAACATTAGAGCCAGTAAAGAATTGTTAACAACGGCGTTCATAGGTTTACACAAAGCAGTATTTTTACGTAAGTTATATATTAACTCAAGTTGCGGCGATTAAGTAGGGTGCGTTAGAGCGCTAAAATTAATGATTATTGCTAAATTTCTGTATTCTGACGCACCTGATCGACTCAAAATTAATTCCTAGCAACTTGGGTTATTACCTGAATGGCGCTGCTATGAACCGAGAAGCTTTAGTAGTAGGTATTAATCGCTATCCTTTGTTGAAAGATAAACCCACCAGCAAACCGCGACATTTGATGAAGTCGGCGGCGGATGCGGAAGCAATAGCGCAATTTCTGGAAACCTACGGCAATTTTCGGGTGCAGCGCTTACCAGCAATTCATATAGATGGGAAGTGGGAGGTAAATCCGGAACCGCCACCCAAGAATTTAACTCAAGCGCAGGATTTAAAAAAAGCCATTGCCAACCTCTTCAATCCTCCCAGCAGCAGTATACCAGACACAGCATTATTATTTTTCGCCGGACATGGGTTGCGTTCCAACGAAGGCGGCGTCAGCGAAGGTTTTCTAGCGACATCGGAAGCTAACCCCCAACGCGGGAAATGGGGACTATCCCTGCAATGGTTGCGCCAATTACTGCAAGAAAGTCCGGTACGACAGCAGATAGTTTGGTTAGATTGCTGTCATAGCGGCGAATTACTCAACTTTGCAGAAGCAGACCCAGGTAATAGAGGGAAAGCGCGGGACAGATGTTTGATAGCTGCATCGCGAGATTTCGAGGAAGCTTACGAGGAAGTAGGCGGCGAACACGGTATTTTGACTGGTGCGTTATTGCAAGGTTTGAAACCAGAAAATCACGCGGAAAGTTGGGTAACGAATTATAGCTTAGTCGATTTTATCAACAAGCAATTGGCAACATCGCGCCAACGTCCGATATTTCACAATTCTGGCGGCGAGATTATTCTGGCTGGCGAAAAGGAGAAGATAGAACGCGCTGTTTTAATGGCGGGAGTTTGTCCTTACAAAGGATTGTCAGCTTTTGATTTCAACGATGAAGATGCGAAATATTTTAAAGGAAGAACGGCGTTAACAGATTTGCTGCTAGATAAAGTCAGAGAAAGTAATTTTCTAGCAGTAATGGGCGCTTCTGGTAACGGTAAATCTTCGGTGGTGAAAGCCGGGTTACTTTATCAATTAAAATTAGGACAAAGATTGTCTGGAAGCGAGAATTGGCCGATTTTAATTTTTAGACCGGGGGAACATCCACTGCAAAGTTTAGCACGGGTGTTTGTGGACGAAAACCTAACCCCCCCAACCCCCGTTCCCTCCGAGGCAATGGGGGAGTCAGACTCCCCTCCCCGTGGCGGGGAGGGGTTGGGGGTGGGGTCATCCCAATTAGAAAAAGCGGAAGAATTGATTGCTGCTGGTGCAGTTGGATTGAGAGAATTAGTAAAAGCTAAACTCTCAGAAACCTCAGAAACCCGGTTTTTTGGAAAAACCGGGTTTCTCTCCCACTCAGAAACCCGGTTTCTTCAAGAAACCGGGTTTCTCTCCCAGCGCGTAGTTTTAGTCATAGATCAATTTGAGGAATGCTTTACCCTCTGCCAAGATATCGACGAACGTCATAAATTTTTTGAGTGCATTTTAGGTGCAATAAAACATACAGATAATCGACTCTGCCTCGTCATCACCATGAGGGCAGATTTCTTTGGGAAATGTGCCGAACAGGAATATGCCGGATTATCTCGACTGATTCAAGATTCTCAGGTGACGGTGACGCCGATGAATCGGGAAGAATTAGAGGAAGCTATTACCGAACCTGCGAAAATGGTGGGTTTGGAAATGCAGCGGGAACTCGTCGAACAAATGCTTCAAGATGTGGAAAAATCACCCGCTATTCTGCCGTTATTGCAATATACCCTAACGGAATTGTGGCAGCGGCGAGAAGTGAATCGTTTGACATTGGCAGAATATACCAAACTGGGTGGGGTGAAGGGAACGCTGCAAAATCGTGCCGATGAAGTTTATCAACAACTATCACCAGAAGAACAACTTACTGCCAAACGGATTTTTTTGGAACTTACCCAGTTGGGAGAAGGAACCGAAGATACGCGCAGACAGATATTTAAATCAGATTTAGTCAGCGAAAAGAACCCGCAAGTTTTAGTGGATGGGGTACTGAATAAATTGACAGATGCGCGGTTGTTGGTGACATCGGAACTGGCGGCGCGGGGAGAAGCCAAAAAAACGGAAACTGTGGTGGATGTTGCCCACGAAGCTTTGATCCGCCATTGGCCATTATTGCGTAATTGGGTGAACGAAAACCGAGATGCGATTAGAATCGAACGCAAAATTGAGGCGGAAGCGGAAGATTGGGAAAGGAAAAAAAAGCCAAAAGATGACTTGCTGGTGGGGTCAAAGTTGGTAGAGGCGGAGAATTATCTCAAGGATTATGCCGAATTGGGTTTGCTGTCATCTCTGGGGAAGGAATTTATCGAAAAAAGTATCAGGAGGCGAATCAATAACCGCCGCCGTAATGTTGGTATTGTTGCTGTCTTTGTGGGGGTGGTGAGTGCAGCTGCGGTGGGGACTACGATTCTGTGGTTGCGGGCGGAAAGGCAGACCGTAGTGGCGACGCTGGGGGAAAAAGCTGCCACCGTGAAAAATTTGCTGAATGTTAGTCGTGTAGATGGTTTAGTGCTGGCGATTGCGGCGACTGGTGAAAGCAAGGATAAGTTGCGAGAAGTTCTGGGTTCGGTTCAGTCTAGCTTACTCAGTGGCATTCAGCTATCCCCCGAACGCAATCTTTTTAAAGGACATCAGGTTAAAGAACATCAGGGTGTTGTCTTCTCAGTCGAGGTGACGCCGGATGGAAAATATATCGTCTCCAAAGTCTCCATGATTGGGGACAACACAGTGCGATTGTGGGATATCAAAGGCAATCCCATCGGTCAACCTTTGGTCGGACATCAGTCTGCTGTCTCCTCAGTCGCTGTGACGCCGGATGGAAAATATATCGTCTCTGGGAGTTGGGACAGCACAGTGCGATTGTGGGACATCAAAGGCAATCCCATCGGTCAACCTTTGGTCGGACATCAGTCTGGTGTCAACTCAGTCGCCGTGACGCCGGATGGAAAATCTATCGTCTCCGGTAGTGCGGACAAGACAGTGCGATTGTGGGATATCAAAGGCAATCCCATCGGTCAACCTTTGGTCGGACATCAGTCTGGTGTCACCTCAGTCGCCGCGACGCCGGATGGAAAATCTATCGTCTCCGGTAGTAATGACACGACAGTGCGATTGTGGGATATCAAAGGCAATCCCATCGGTCAACCTTTTGTCGGACATGAGTCTGCTGTCACCTCAGTCGCCTTGACGGTGAATGGAAAATCTATCGTCTCCGGTAGTGCGGACAGCACAGTGCGATTGTGGGATATCAAAGGCAATCCCATCGGTCAACCTTTTGTCGGACATCAGGATGCTGTCACCTCAGTCGCCTTCAGCCCAGATGGAAAATATATCGTCTCCGGTAGTGCGGACAAGACAGTGCGATTGTGG
>NZ_JBHFNU010000038.1:0-3736 GCF_041929145.1 Aerosakkonema sp. BLCC-F183
GCCTACTCCTCTGCAACAAACAGCTTTGGATTTGCTGGGAGTTGGGTTGTAGTGTACCCATGTAATTGGCCGAGCTTGAACCCTTAAAGCCAAGCCCAGCATACCTTCCCCCTTTTTGTCAAAAGGGAACTCCAGTTTAACCAAATCGGTAATAATTCCAGCCATTTATTTTGTTGTAGCTGTTTTAATGCTTCTTGTTCCATACTCAGCGCACCCCACACGCAAATAGCAGCTTCAGCAGATCGATCGTCACGCATTTTTAAAGCATTCTTCCATAATTTTTGTGCCTGTTTATTGAATCGAGTTGCCAAAAATTCGTAAGCTTCTTGAACTTGTTCGGGAATAGTTACTTTATAAACGGTTTCTCCTCTTGGTAATCTATCTCCCCGATAAGAAAGAAAATTATGAGAACCGCATAAGTGAATTTTGCGATCGACTACTACTTCCTTTGCATGGGAATTTCCCAACCAAAATATCTGCACCGCAGGTAAACCATCTGGTGTTTTAATTCCTGCTAATTTTTGCTGGAGTGTAGGGGGAATTTGTCGTTCTTCTTCTTCCTGTTTGCGAGCAATTCCATAACCAATTAAAACGGCAACTTCCTGTTTGGCAATATTCTCAAGCAGCTTAATAAATTCATCATCTATTACTTCTTCGCTTACCCAAGGTGAAAAAATCAGTATTTCTTGACGCGCCGATTTTAGAGTATCTATAAAAGCTTTGCGGATCTGACTATCACGGATCAAAATAGCACTATCTGTTTCATTAGTTGAGGCAGGTTTATTTGGTTTGGGATTAGTCCTAATTTCCAGAACATTTTCAATTGCTATACGATCGATTTTCTCAATTCTTGCCTCAACTTCTGCATTCCTCGCTTCCATCAGTAGATGGCGTTCGTTGGCAATAGTTTCTTCACTAATAGAGAAGAAATCTTGTAAGGAAATCATTCCTGCTTCTTGCAGGATATCTAAATAAGTTGAGGGATATTCTAAAACCTGCTTACCGCGTCTAATTTGCAGGTTTATTTTATCTTCAATTATGTCAAAAATAACTAAAATTGAAATAGCTTGCCAGATATTTTGAGGTTCATCTATTATACTTGATTCAGTAACTATTTTGCCTTCTTTTGGGTCGTGCAGTCCTAAGCTGGAAGCTTGAATTATTTGCTGGAATTCTTCTAATAGTAAGGAATCAATATCGGGCGATCTATTTTCGATCGCTATAAAATTTTCTAACTCTGGTAAGTCAATGTTGGTTGATTCTAAAGGAGAAGCGAGAAAAAAAAGATTGCTGTTTAATGGGTCAGTTATGGCATAAATTTCTTTAGTTTGTGGAGGTTGAGGAACAGAACCTTGTTCGTAAAATTGTCGTCCTTGGGGAGTAAGTGCGATCGAACCATTTGTTGTCCATGCTAAAGTTTGTAAAGAGCGCAGAGTTCTCGTAGTATTCTGTACGAATACAGGATCGAGTCCCAGTACATTTGCTAGTTCCTCAACGGTTGGCGGCGGTTCGAGTTCAATTCCAGCGCGAAGAATAAACTCTTCGATTACATTAAATTTACGCGGTTCGCTAATAGTAACTTCTACGGTTACTTGTGAAACGCTATAGCGAAATTGACGCGCCGCTAAAACAGATAAACCCGGACTTTGTTGCTCAATTTTGTCTGCCATTTCTTTTAGATTGGCATCAATTGGTTTAGGAGAGGATGCTAGAAACATTTATTAATCCTTGATAGTTTTGTTAATTAATAGGTTTATCCTTGAGGAACTATCCTGATATTTGAGAAACATCAATTAATCCTCCATGACGACGCAGGATATCGGAGATGTTAGAATAAATACTACCAACTCCCCGTGCATATTGAGTAAATAAGGAATGACAACCGACAACTATTAGCAATTCTTGAGCGCGAGAAAAAGCAACGTTTACCCGTTCTAACTTTTTGGCAAATCCTACATCTCGATTGCTATTATTGCGAACCATGCTAACAATAACTACTGCGCGTTCCATACCTTGAAATCGGTCAACTGTACCAGTTCTAATTTGCAAGGAAGGAAAGCTTTGGGGATTTATTCTTTCTTCAATTAGTCTCAATTGAGCGCCATAAAAAGTAATGATGCCGATTTCTTTGCGGGAATTTCCAGCAGCAACTTTGGGAAACCAAGATTCTTCCATTTGCTGACATAAAATTTCGATCGCATCCACTTCTTTAAGATTCGTCCTTGACGTTCCTTCTTGTCTTTCGGCAAAACCCTCTTCCAATGGCATTTTTACCCAAATAAGATGATGATTTTCTTGGATAATTTTACCATTGAGATTGTGTGCGCGTTGCCGATCTGCATCGGTAATTCCACATTGCAAGCGATGTTCGTAAAACTGATTGATTGCACCCATAATAACTGGGTGCATTCGATACTGAATAGTTAACCTACGCTTAATACTCTCTGATGCAGCTTCAAATTGTATTTTGAATAGCGATTCTTCTAAAAATGCCATTTCTTCTCTGGTACTGTCCATTTCTTCGGCAATTTCTTCGATGCTATTTTCATGTAGCATTGGCGGTAATTGTCGATAGTCACCAATTAGGACTAATTTCTTCCCTTTTAAGGCAGGAATTAGTAACTCTGGCGGCGTACATTTACTGACTTCATCAATAATTACGACATCAAAGTTATTGAATTCTCTGGCAAAGTTATATCCAGCAGCTTGCACGCAAGTAATGCCGATAACGTTGGCATTATCAATATAAGTTCGCCGCAATTCGGTGCGATCTTGTGCGGAGGGATTGCGTAATTTTTGAATCCAATCTTGGACGAGGTTTTCGTAGCGACTGAGATAAGCTTGTTCTTTTTGTAATTCTATTTGCCAAGCGTCGAATTGCGCTTTTACTGTGCGTAAAAAGTCTGGATCGAATAAACCTGTTGAGGGAACTGGTGGTTTTAGTCGATCGGGTATTGCTTGCCATGCTGACTCCCACCATTTGCGATCGCTAATTAATTGTTCTGAAGGTTTCTGTTGTAGTTGCGCTTCTATTTCGCTAATTTGGTTTTGTAAATCTCTCACTTTAATGTTGGCACTTTCATAAGTTTGTTGTAACTTGGCAAGATGATTATTTAGATTATTTTTGATATTTGATAGTGCAACTAAAGGATCTAGCAAGGAAATCATCTCCGTCAGGTTAGTAATACTGCTTTCCCAGTCAATCACCTGTGCTGATAATGTTGGTAATTCTGCTAAAACAGTTAACATTGAGGTGCTTTGCAGGCATCTTTCCACTACAGCGCGTAAACTATCTGGCAATTTTTCAAACTGTTTCAATTCTGTTAAAATTGCTCGGCAGTTTCTAGCTTTTATTCCAGCTTGTTGGCGCAAATTTTCTAACTGCCTTTGAGATTCGGACATTTGTCTTTTCAGATTGGCTAAATCTTCATTAAATAGCTGAGTAGATCCGCTTTGCGTGCTAGCATTTCCGATAACTAATCCTACTTTTAAATCTCGATTGAAAGCTTTGACAACGGCAAGTTTAATATCTGGTAGATTTTTTTGCGCTAATTCCAACAATCGCTGAGAGCTAATACCTATTTGCACTGTTTCACCCTGGGGGGGAGACAACAATCGGTCAACCCCTTACTGCGTGCGGGGTTGACCGATTGTTGTCAAAAAAAAATAGGTCTGCTATTCTCAAGTAGACCTAACTAATGAAAAAAATGAATTTAATACCTTCATTTTACACCCA